>JAOZQC010000063.1 GCA_029932425.1 Planctomycetota bacterium
GTCCCCTCCCCGATGCGAGATCGGCGGTGCGGGGGCGGAGACGGGGGGAGGACAGAAGAAGGCCAGCCTCCCCGCGATGTCTCCGGAAATGAAAAATCCATGCCTGTCAGCGATGTTTCCATCCCGTCCCGCCGTCCCCTCCCCGATGCGAGATCGGCGGTGCGGGGGCGGAGACGGGGGGAGGACAGAAGAAGGCCAGCCTCCCCGCGATGTCTCCGGAAATGAAAAATCCATGCCTGTCAGCGATGTTTCCATCCCGTCCCGCCGTCCCCTCCCCGATGCGAGATCGGCGGTGCGGGGGCGGAGACGGGGGGAGGACAGGAAGAGGCCACGCCTCCCGGCGATGTCTCCGGAAACGGGAAATCCATGCCTGTCTGCGATGTTTCCGGGTATGGAACCAGGCATGATTCGCTGGACGGGGCGGCTCGGTCTGGTGTTGGGAGTCCTCTGCCTCGGGGGAGGGATCCAGGGATTTGTGATGGAGGAGAGCCTGGCCTCGCTCATCGCCGGCCTGCTCGCAGGGTTCTTCCTCGTGCTCGGGGGGTACTGCTCCCTCACCGGGCAGGCGCGGGGCCGGATCCCGATCCTCGTCATCTCCGTGCTCCTCCTCGGCCGGTTCCTGCCCCTCTTCCTGAAGAATCCCGGGAATCTCTGGCCCGCGCTCGCGATCTCCGCCGTCGCCGCCCTCGCCGCCCTCCTCGCGTTGCTCACCCTGGTCGGGAAACCCACTCCCGGGACAGGGGCCGGACCGGAAGCCGGATGAAGCGCACGCGCACCGTCCCGTCCCCCCGGAACTCCCCCCGCAGATAGCCCTTCTCCTCGTTCCCCTCCGCCCGCGCCGTCCGCTCCGTGGCCCCGGGGTAGGCGAGGAGGAGACCGGGCCGGGCCGGGTGGCGGAGGAGCTGCCGCCGGTGGATGTGTCCCAGCGCCCCGTAGTGGAACCCCGCCGGCACGGCGGAGAGGGGGATGACCTCCGGGCCGGCCCGGAAGGTGTACCCCACCGGCCCCACCCGGGCTCCCTCGAAGGTCTGGTGGCAGAGCAGCACGTTCACGTCCCCCCGGCCCCGCGGCCACCCCGCCTCCGAGAGGACGGAGGCGAACCGGGCCCGCGGCTCCCGGCGCAGGAAGGGGAACCCGTAGATGGAGACCCGGGCCCCCCCGATCTCGAGGGAGAGCCGCGATGCCGCCTCCAGGACGTGAATCCGGGGATGCCCGAGCAGGAGCCGGCCCGGCAGTACGGACGTCTCGTGGTTCCCGGCCACGAGGACGACCCGCGCGCCTCCCTCCGCCGCGTCGAGGAGAAGCCCGGAGCCCTCCGCCACGCGCCGGACGGAAGGCCGGCTCCGCGCGTACATGTCCCCCCCGTGGAGGACGAGGTCCACCTCCCCGCGCCGGGCCGGGGCCAGGGCGCGGCGGAAGCTCCGGAGGTAGGGATCCCCTCCCCCCCGCGCCGGATGGCGCGCGCCGAGATGGGTGTCGGCCAGGTGGAGGAACCGGATCGCCATCCGGGGGAGGATACCGGCACCCGGTGACACGGGGGGATCCGCGCCCCCCCCGCCCTCTCCCCCCCGAGGACGAGAGGCGGACCGAGGGCGGCGGCGTTACAGGGACCGCTCCCGGGCCACGAGGATCTCGCGGGCGGCCTCCGCTCCCGGTGCCTCCCGCAGCTCCTCGAGGATCCCGGGAGTGCTCATCACCCGTCCGAGGCGGGCCAGCGCCCGGAGATGACCCCGGTCGCTCGTGGAGCAGAGCAGGAAGAAGAGATCGGTGAGAGCGCCGCGGGCATCCCCGAAGGGGATGCCGCGGGTGGTCATGCCGAAGGCCAGGAGCGGCCGGCCCAGGATGCTGCCCATGGGACGCCGGGGGTGGAGGAAGGCGAGCCCTCCCTCCATGGCGGTGGGCATGAGATCCTCCCGCTGCCGGACCGCCTCCACCATCCGGTCCGGGTCCCAGAGATGGCCCGTGGCCGCCGCCAGCCCCACCATCTCCGTGATCACCGAGGTCTTCGTCCGGGCGAGCAGCGGCACCGCCACGGCCTCCGGGAGCAGCAGGACCTCGATGGTGAGTTCCTCGGGCTCGGCCTCCGCCTCGAGCACGCCCTCGATCCGGGCCACCTCCTCGCTGTCGGAATCGAGGATCCGGTCCTCCAGCCAGTGATGGATCTCCGCCGGAGAGTAGCGCCAGGCCCCTCCCACCCGGCGGGCGGGGATCTTCCCCCGCTCCGTCATCTTCTTGACCTGGGCTACCGTGAGGTGGAGGTACCTCGCCAGCCCCTCGAGATCGAAGTCGTCCGCCATGGCTTCTCACCTGCGCGCAAACCGCCATTCTAACCGCTCCGGGCCCGAGTGCCACCCGGGAACGGAGTCCTATTGTCCCATGATATAACCCAGCATGGACCGGTACAATCAGACTCGGGCCCAGGACATTCGAAGATTGACAGGGCCCGGCGGCGGATCTATGCTCCCCCCATGGAGCTTCCCGATCTCACCGCTCCCCCGGGCGAACGCCGGCCCGTGTACCGGCGCATCGCGGATCACATCCGCGAGCAGGTGCGGTCCGGGGAGCTCGCCGAGGGCGCCCGCCTGCCCCCGATACGGGCCCTGGCGCGGCAGCTCGGAGTGAACCGGGACACGGTGGCCCTGGCCTACGAGGCCCTCGCCGGAGAGGGGCTTCTCACCGCGGTGGTGGGCCGGGGGACCTTCGTCCGGACCCGGGAGGACGCCCGGCCCCGCCGTGCGGAGTTCCGGCCCGCCCTCTCCCCCCACGTGGAACGGATCATCACCTTCGAGCGCACGCGGCCTCCCTTCGGGGGGGCGAGCGGCGTCGCTCCCCTCCACACCCTCATCCCGGATCCCGCCCTGTACCCGGTGGAGCCGTTCCGGAGGGCGTTCAACCGGGTGGTGGCGGAGCACGGCCCGGACCTCTTCCGGTACGGCGGGCCGGAGGGGCACCCCGCGCTCCGCGAGGTGGTGGCCGGGCGGTTCCGGAGGGTGGGATTCGCGGTGGAGGCGGGGGACGTGATCCTCTGCCACGGGGCCAGTCAGGGCATCGCCCTGGCCGTCCGGCTCTTCGCCACCGCGGGAGACGCCGTGGCGGTGGAGGACCCCACCTACATGAACGTGCTCGTCACGCTCCTGGGCCTCGGGATCCGGGCGGTGCCCGTACCCATGCGGGACGGCGTTCCGGACCTCGAGGACCTGGGCCGGGCGCTCGCCCGGCCGGAGGTGAAGGCGTTCTACACCATCCCCACCTTCCACAACCCCCTCGGGACCACCACCCCGGTGGGACACCGGCGGGAGGTGCTCGAGACGGCGGCCCGCCACGGGAAGCCCGTGATCGAGGATGCCTTCGAGATGGATCTCCGCTACGACGGGCGGCCGGTCCCCCCCCTCGCGGCGCTGGACGGGAGCGGCCTCGTGGTCCATCTCTACTCGTTCTCCAAGTCGCTGTTCCCGGGCATCCGGATCGGTTCCGTCACCGCACGCGGCCGGGCCCGGAAGGGGCTCCTCGCGCTGAAGCTCGCCACCGACATCTCCGACTCGATGCCGCTGCAGGCGGCGCTGGCGGAGTTCGTCGCCTCCGGCGGATACGACCGCCACCTCGGCCGGCTGCGGACCGCACTCCGCGAGAGAAGGGACGTCATGCTCGGGGCCCTCGCGGAGCACCTCCCGGAGGGAGCGACCTGGACGCGGCCCGAGGGGGGATACCAGGTGTGGGTGGACGTGGGCTTCCCGGTCGACACCCGGGAGCTCCTCTCCGAGGCGGTGCGGGCCGGAGTGCTCTTCGTGCCCGGATCGCACTTCCTCGTGGACGGGGGCGCCTCGCGCGGGCTCCGGCTCACCCTGGCCCAGTGCGGGCCGGGGGAGATCCGGCGCGGCGTGCGCGCGCTGGGGGAGATCGTGAAGAAGAGGCGGGCCGCGGGCCGGGAGGACCGGCCGCCCGTGAATGTTCATCTGTAAAGGAGGGCGAAGGTCATGGTGGAGCGGAGCGAGGACAACGGGAACGACCGGCTCACGTCCGAGTCGCTCGAGCTGAAGGTGGGTCTCGCCGAGATGCTGAAGGGAGGGGTCATCATGGACGTGACCTCCCCCGAGCAGGCGAAGATCGCGGAGGATGCGGGCGCGGTGGCCGTCATGGCCCTGGAACGCGTGCCCGCCGACATCCGCAAGGAGGGCGGCGTGGCGCGGATGACCGCGGTGGAGATCATCGAGGCCATCCAGGAGGCGGTGTCGATCCCCGTCATGGCCAAGGTCCGCATCGGCCACTTCGCGGAGGCCCGGATCCTGGAGACCCTCGGCGTCGACTTCATCGACGAGAGCGAGGTTCTCACTCCCGCCGACGAGGAGCACCACATCGACAAGTTCGCGTTCAAGTCGCCGTTCGTCTGCGGAGCCCGGGACCTGGGAGAGGCCCTGCGCCGCATCGCGGAGGGTGCAGCCCTGATCCGCACGAAGGGCGAGGCGGGAAGCGGGAACATCGTGGAGGCCGTGCGGCACCTCCGGGCGGTGACGGGGGAGATCCGCGCGATCCAGGCTCTCCGGGAGGACGAGCTGGTGGCGAAGGCCAAGCGGCTGGGGGCCCCCCTGGCGCTCGTCCGGTACGTCCACCGGCACGGGAAGCTGCCCGTGCCCAACTTCGCGGCGGGAGGCATCGCCACCCCCCCGGACGCGGTCCTCTGCATGGCGCTCGGCGCGGAGTCGGTGTTCGTGGGTTCCGGCATCTTCAAGAGCGAGGACCCGCCCGCCCGGGCGCGGTCCATCGTCCACGCCACCACGCACTGGCAGGAGCCCGAGGAGGTCCTCCAGGCCTGTCGCGGCCTCGGCAAGGCGATGGAGGGGCTCGAGATGGCGACCCTCGCGGAGAGCGAGCGCCTGGCCCACCGGGGCTGGTGATGGCGAGGATCGGCGTCCTCTCCATCCAGGGGGACTACGAACGGCACGAGCAGGCCCTGGAGCGGATCGGGGCCTTCCCCGTGCGCGTGCTCCGGGCCGCGGACCTGGCGGGGCTCGACGCCCTCGTGCTCCCCGGGGGGGAGAGCACCACCATCGCCAAGGGGCTCACCCGCCTTTCCCTCTGGGATCCCATCCGGGAGTTCGCGGCTTCGGGCCGGCCCCTCATGGGGACCTGCGCGGGAGCGATCCTGCTCGCGAGGGAGTCCGAGAACCACCCCGTGCCCACGCTCGCGCTCCTCGACGCCCGGGCCGTGCGCAACGCCTACGGAACCCAGGTGGATTCCTTCGCGGCCCCCGCGGACCCCGATTCGGCCCCCGGTTTCGCGGGACTGCGGTGCGTCTTCATCCGGGCGCCGGTCCTCACCGACCTGGGGTCCTCGGTCGAGACCCTCGTCAAGGTGGAGGGCCGGCCCGTCCTGGTCAGGCAGGGGAACGTCCTCGCCTGCACCTTCCATCCCGAGCTGACGGAGGACACCCGGGTCCACCGCCTCCTGCTCTCGACGTCCCGGGAAGAGGGGTCCTCATGGACCGGCAGATCCACATCTGGAACATCCACTCCCACATCCTCGCCCGGACCCTCGACGACTTCGAGGGCGCCGACTGGTGGTTTCGGCCGAACGGCATGAACCCCGCGATCTGGATCCTGGGCCACGTCCTCCGGGAACGGAAGCTGTGCGCGAACCTCCTCGGGATGGAGGAGCCGATCACCCCGCGGGACGATCTCTTCGACCGGGGCACGCGGCCGGAAGACCTTCCCGGGGATCTCGAGGGAGCCGTCCTCCTGGACGAGTTCGCGGAGCTCCACCCGCGCTTCACCGGGCACCTCGAACGGATGGGGCCCGAGGACCTGGCCCGGGGGATCGAGGTGGAGTTCCCGGCCACCCCGAAGACGAGGCAGGGGGCCAACCAGTTCCTCCTCATGCACGAGGGTTACCATCTCGGCCAGCTCGGCGCGCTCCGCGTGATGGTGGGCCGGGGATCCTGGATGGATCGTCCCTGACCGCCGCCGGGTCTCCGGGCGTCCGGGGCGGGCGCGGGGGAGCGTCGGCCAGCGCAGGTGCGGACGGCCCCCTCTCCGCCGCCCCCCTCCCCACCCGGCCCCTCCTTCCCCGCCGGATCAACCGCGACGCGCGGATGTGCGGTGGAACCCGGCGGCGCGGGCAGGCCCGTCTCCGGGGGAGGTGTTCCACCGCGCGGGCCGCCCGCGGCCGGACGGCGACGGGCGCGCCCGTGGTGTCTTTCTTCACCGGGGGAAGCACATCCTCCCCCGCCGGCCCGGTCCCCCGGCCGCCCCCTCCTCGCCTTCCGGCGGCGGGCGGCGGCAGCGCCCGCGCCCGCCGAATCTCCGGGCCGCGCGAAGATCCGGGAGGTCGGCACTACGAACCCCGGGGGAGGTCACGGCGTGTCCGCGAGCTTCCGGATCGACGCTCCGGGGATCCCCGGCGGTTCCCGCCCCGGTCAGGCGGCCGGCAGGGACGGAGCCCCCGGGATCGGGAAACCGGGCGCGCAGCGCACCCATCCCGGTCGAACCCCCCGGACCACAAGATTCCCCGGCGCGGACGGCCGGGCGTAAGATGAGGGCGGTCTCGGAGGTGCGGGCTCCCAGGGTGGTGATCGAACCATGCGATGCGGGTCGGGTGTGGAGGCGAAGGAGCGGGTGCGTTTCGGCCCCGTCGCGCTCCTCGCGGGCCTCGCCGGCGGCCTGGTCCTCGCGGCCGCCCCTCCCGCGCGCGCCCACACCCCGCCTCCCGTCTACCTGAGCTACCACGTGACCGACGAGGAGCTCTCGGGCAAGGTGGTCCTCTCCGCGAAGCTCTTCCGCGGGTGGTTCCACGTCGATCCCGCCGTCCTGAAGACGCCCGGCGGGGAGGCCGCCCGGGAAGCGCGGCGGCGGGTGCAGGACGTCCTCGCGGACTGGAGCGGGGCCCGGATCGACCGCCTTCCCGTGAAGGGGGTGGTGAGGAAGATCACCACCCGCGACTTCATCGACCACGGCTTCCCCTGGCACTATGTCGACATCGACGTGGCCTACGGGCTCAAGGGGCGGCCGCGCGAGGTCGCCGTGCTCTGGCGGAAGTTCGAGAGCCCCGACGGCTACCCCCTCGATCCCGTCGAGGCGGAGCTGGCCGCCTGGGAGGGGGGCGCCTACTTCTCCTTCACGCCGAAGGAACCGGAGTTCATCTGGCACGCCCCCCGCGCCCCGAAGGTGGCCGTCGAAGCCTGGCATCCGCCGAGCCCCGAGCCGCGGACGATCCGCGTGCCCCTCTTCACCGCGGGCTTCCTCCTCCTGGCCCTGGCGCTCCTCCCCGTGGCCTTCCTGTCCCGCCTGCCCCGGCGGGTGGGGTGGTCCGCGATCATCGCCTGCGGGGTCCTGGCCGGGGCCCTCTCCGGAGTGGCCCGCACCGAGGTCCGCTCTCCCTTCGCCCCCGCGTTCCGGATGCCGGACGCCGGGGAGGCCCGGCTCATCTTCGAGACGCTGCACCGGAACATCTACCGTGCCTTCGACTACGACTCGGAGAGCGACATCTACGACACCCTCGCCCGGAGCGTCACCGGGGAGCTCCTCGACGACGTCTACACGGAGGTCTACCAGAGCCTGATCCTGCAGGACGCCGGCGGCGCCGTGTGCAAGGTGCAGTCCACCCGCATCCTCGACGCCGGGGTGGAGTTCCCCGAGGATCCGGAAGCGCGGTATTTCCGCGTGAAGTGCAAGTGGCTGGTCCACGGGAAGATCGCGCACTGGGGCCACACCCACCAGCGCACGAACCAGTACCGGGCCGTCTACACGGTGGCGTACGGCAAGGACGGCTGGCGGATCGCCGAGGCCCGGGTCCTCGACGAGAAGCGGGTGGAGGGGGCGGTGGACGACGGATGGACGAACACGCGGAAGAAGAAGTGAGCCGGCCCTCGGCGGGACCGGCCGTGGGAATGAAACACGGGTGACAGGCATGGATCTTCCGTTTTTCTGAAACATCGATGACAGGCATGGTCTTTCCGCTCTTCACGAAGTCTGCAGGGCCGCGAAGGTTACAAATCGTTCCGGCCTCCGTATGTGACCTCCGCGGGGGTCTCGGATCATGATCGAGGTCGAGGATCTCCTCTTCACCTACGAGTCGGACGGCTTCACGCTCCGGGTCCCGGACCTGGCGGTGGAGGACGGGGCGAAGGTGGCGTTCATCGGTCCGAGCGGGTCGGGCAAGACGACGCTCTTCCACCTGCTGGCGGGCATCCTCGTTCCGCACTCGGGCCGGATCTCCGTGGCGGGGAGGGAGGTCTCCGGCCTCCCGGACGCGGAGCGGCGCCGGTTCCGCATCGGCACCATCGGGATGATCTTCCAGGACTTCGAGCTCCTGGATCACCTCACGGTCCGGGAGAACATCCTGCTCCCCTACTACGTGAACCGGGCCCTCACCCTGGACGGGGGGGTTCACGAGCGCGTCGAGGAGCTGGCCCGGGCCCTCGGCATCGGGAGCTACCTGCGACGCCGCCCGGCCGCCCTCTCCCACGGCGAGCGCCAGCGCGCGGCCATCTGCCGGGCCCTCGTGACCGAGCCCGCCCTCGTCCTGGCGGACGAGCCCACCGGGAACCTCGACCCCCGAAACACGGACGTGATCCTCGATCTCGTCTTCAGGCTCGTGGAGAAGCGCGGAACCACGTTCCTCATGGTGACCCACGACCACTCGCTGCTCGATCGCTTCGACCGGACGATCGACTTCATGGACTTCCTGCCGGAGGCGGAGCGATGAGACACACGCTGCGGCTCTCCCTCCGCTACCTCCTCCACTACCGGCTTCGCACCGCCATCCTGGTCGTCTGCATCGGCCTGATCTTCTTCCTGCCCATCGCGGTCTCGCTTCTCGTGGATCACTTCCGGAGGGAGATGGGGGCGCGCGCGGCCCGGATTCCGCTCATCGCCGGCGCCAAGGGCAGCCGGTACGACCTGGTGCTGAACGCCCTCTACTTCCGGGGTCGCGTTCCCGATCCGCTTCCCCGGTCCGCCTACGAGGCGATCCGGGACGGCGGTCTCGGATTCCCGGTGCCCGTCTACGTCCGGCACACCGTGAAGGGGTTTCCGGTGGTGGGCACTACTCTCGACTACTTCTCGGAGCTCGGACTCACCGTCCGGGAGGGCACGCTCCCCCTCCGGCTCGGTGACGCGGTGGCCGGCGCCAAGGCGGCGGAGGCCCTGGGCCTCTCGGCGGGCGGCCGCGTGATCACCGACGTGGAGAAGCTCTACGACATCAGCTCCACCTACCCCCTGAGGCTCCGGATCACGGGCATCCTCGCCGAGAGCCACTCCCCGGACGACGGCGCGATCTTCGTGGACGTGAAGACCTCCTGGATCATCGACGGCATCGGCCACGGCCACGTGTCGCCGAAGGAGGCGAAGGAGACCTCGAACATCCTCCAGAAGAAGGAGGGGGAGGTCGTCTTCAACGACGCCCTGGTGAAGTACGTGGAGATCACCCCGGAGAACCTGGCGTCGTTCCACTTCCACGGGGATCCCCACACCTTCCCTCTCACGGCGGTCCTCGTGTGGCCCCGTGACGCCAAGTCGAAGACCATCCTCAAGGGACGCTACGCGGTGTCGAAGACGGCCCAGATGCTCGAGCCCGAGAAGGTCATCGCGGAGCTCATGGGCTTCGTGTTCCGCATCAAGCGGTTCTTCGACGCGAACTTCGTCCTGGTGATCATCGCCACCGCGCTCTTCCTGGCGCTCATCGTCCTGCTCTCGCTCCGGATCCGGAAGCGGGAGATGGAAACGCTCATGAAGATCGGCTGCAGCCGGTTCACGGTGTTCGGGCTGCAGGCCGCCGAACTCACGATCGTCCTGGCCGCCGGCCTCCTCCTGGCCGGTGTCCTTTCCGGGGCGACGTTCTGGTACGTGGTCCAGTCACACATGCTGCTCTGAGAAAGGGAGGAGGTTCGGAATGTCACGGTCCACCTGCATTGCCGGCCTGGTTCTCTTCGCCGCGTTGCTGCTCCTTCCCTCCTGCGGGAAGAAGGAAGGGGGAGAGACTGCGGGGGGAAGGAAGAAACCGGTCGTCTACACCACCTTCTATCCCACGAAGTACTTCGCGGAGCGGATCGCGGGGGACGCGATCCGGGTCGTCTGTCCCGTTCCCGCGGACCAGGACGCGATCTTCTGGCAGCCTCCGGAAGACGTGCTCCGGGAGTACCAGGCCGCGGACCTCATCCTCCTGAACGGCGCCGACTACGCGAAGTGGGTCCTCAAGGCCTCCCTCCCGGACTCGAGGGTGGTGAACACCGCGAAACCCTTCGAGAAGGAGTTCGTGAAGTTCAAGAACGCGATCGTCCACAGCCACGGCCCCGCGGGGAAACACTCCCACACGGGTATCGACGGTCACACCTGGATGGACCCCGTGAACGCGAAGATCCAGGCGGGCGAGGTCCTGAAGGGGCTGAAGCGGTTGCTGCCCGAGCGGGCCGCGGAGCTCGACGCCGGATTCGCGAAGCTCGCGAAGGACCTGGACGACCTCGACGCCGGCTTCCAGGCGCTCACCGCGAAGTACCACGGCCAGGCGATCCTGACCTCGCATCCAGCCTACAACTACCTCGCGAAGCGCTACGGATGGGACGTGGTGAACTTCCACCTCGATCCGGAGACCATGCT
>JAOZQC010000549.1 GCA_029932425.1 Planctomycetota bacterium
GGAGCACGGCCCCGCCGGTGAGGAGGGTGAGGACGAGCGGATCCACGCCGCGCCCCATCCCCCCCGTCACCCCGGGGTTCCAGACGTGGCTCACGCCCAGGAACCGGCCCCAGATCCAGCGGATCTCCCCCTCCGCGACCCGGGCGAAGGCCGCGGACTTGGTGCCCAGGTCCACCCCGGCGACCGCGAGCCCCAGGGCGAGGGCCGGGAGACGGCGGAAAGGCGCGCGTCTCGGGGTCGGGCTCAGCTCTGCTCCCTCTTCATCTGGCAGGCCAGACAGAGGTGAGCGTAGGGGAGAGCCTTCAGGCGGGTCTTCTTGATCCGACCGGAGCAGTCGTCGCACTGGCCGTAGGTCCCGTTCCGAAGCTTCTCCAGGGCGAGATCGATGGCGCGGAGGATGTCGCTCTCCCGCTCGATGATCCCGATCGTCTGGTCCTGGTCGAAGCTGAACGAACCGTGATCGGCCATGTGGTCGACGGAGTAGTCGGTCTCCTCACCCGCCCGCACCGTCTCATCCTCCAGCCGGGACACGTCGCCCGAGATCTGCCGCCGCTTCTCGAGCAACGCCTCGCGGAATGCGGCCCGCTCCGCCTTCGTCAGGTAAGGCTTCTTCGACTGGGCTGCCATGTCGCACCATTCACGAGGAATTCGGTCCTCGGGGTCCCCAAAAAGGTGCGGTATTATAGGGACGCTCCCGGGGCAGGTCAACGATTCCAGCCGGCTTCCGCCCCCGCGGCCCTCGTCGACGTGGACAGTCACATCTCCTTATACCTGGCGTACTTACAATCGGATCTCGGGGCCGCCCGCAACACGGTCCTCGCCTACCGCGGGGACCTTCTGGGCTTCCGCCGGTTCCTGGCCTCTCGGGGCCGCTCCGAACCCTCCCGCATCCGGGCCGAGGACGTGCTCGGCTTTCTCATCGCCGAGCGGGCGCGCGGGCAGAGCCCGGCCTCCGTGGCCCGGGCCCTGGTGGCCGTCCGCTGCTTCCTCCGCTACCTCGCGGGGGAGGGGATCCTGGACGACCGGATCCTCGTCTCCCTGGACTCCCCGCGCACCTGGCAGCGCCTCCCGGAGGTGCTGTCGCCCGCCGAGGTGGAGGCGCTCCTGGCCGCCCCCTCCCCGAAGAAGCCCCTGGGGGTCCGGGACCGGGCGCTCTTCGAGGTCCTCTACGCCACGGGCGCCCGGGCCGCGGAGACCGTGGGGCTCACCTTCGATCGTCTCGACCTGGATCTGGCCTTCGTCCGGGTCATCGGGAAGGGGGACCGGGAGCGGCTCGTTCCCCTGGGGCGGAAGGCGGTCCGGGCCCTGGGCCGCTATCTCGAGTCCGCCCGGCCCCGGCTCCTCCGCGGCCCGGACCCGGGGGTCGTGTTCCTCACCCGGCTGGGCGCTCCCCTGCGCCGGGAGGACCTCTGGCGGATCGTGCGCCGCCACGCCCGGGCGGCGGGGATCTTCCGGCCCATCTCCCCCCACACCCTCCGCCACTCCTTCGCCACCCACCTCCTGGCCGGCGGCGCCGACATCCGCTACGTCCAGGAGATGCTGGGCCACGCCTCGGTCCGCACCACCCAGATCTACACCCACGTGGAGATGGACCGCCTCCGCCGGGTCCACCGCCGCTTCCACCCCCGCGCCTGAAGGAACCATACGGAGGCGGGAACACTTCGTGACCTTCGCGCCCCCCGCCCCGTCTCTCTCCCGATCCGCCCTCCGCCGGTCCGGGGCCCCCTCCCGGAAACCCGCCGGCCCCCAACGGCGCGGGGCGCCGCCGAAGGAGATCGGCGACGCCCCGCGAAGACCGGCCGGATCCTCAGTCCGCTCTTCTCACGTTCACGGCCTTCGGCCCCTTCGGGCCGTCCGTCTTGTCGAACTCCACCCGGTCCCCCTCGGCCAGGGTCCGGAACCCGTCCATCTGGATCTCACTGTGGTGGACGAAGACGTCCTCCCCTCCGTCCTCCTGGATGAATCCGTAACCCTTCGCGTCGTTGAACCACTTCACGGTTCCTAGAGGCATGGCTGCTTCTTCCTTCTGGCTGAAAACGACGAGACGCTCCCCCGGGAAGACCTCTGCCCGGAACCATCCGGCGCCTCACAACGTGACGTGGGTGTCGGTGAGACGCCGCCGAACCCGTGCGCGCCGGGATCCGCCACGTCTGACTAAACCCCATGCCAGTCGACTCTTACACCGATCCGCGCTCCGTGCCAAGTGAAAACGGGAGGAAGCGGAGCGGCGGAGCGGAGCGCGGCGGACCCCCGGCCGCGCGAGACGAGGGCCTCGTCGCCCGGGCTCACCCCCTCGACGGGAGCGGGCGCGGGGAGGAGGGGACGATCCGGGCCGGCCGGAGGATCTCGAAAAATGAAAAAGCCATGCCTGTCATCGATGTTTCACTCGCGGGGGACGTTCTCCCAGTCGGCGAGGAACTTCGCGAGGCCGATGTCGGTCAAGGGATGCTGGACCATCCGCCAGAGGATCTTCGGGGGCACGGTGGCCACGTCCGCCCCCAGCACCGCGGCGTCCTGCACGTGGAGGGGGTTGCGGATGGACGCCACCAGAACCCGGGTCTCGTAGTCGTAGTTGGCGTAGATCTCCACGATCTGCTCGATGATGTCCATGCCCACCTGGTGGATGTCATCCAGCCTGCCGATGAAGGGCGACACGTAGGCCGCGCCCGCCTTGGCGCAGAGGAGGGCCTGGTTCGGGGAGAAGCAGAGGGTCATGTTCAC
>JAOZQC010000064.1 GCA_029932425.1 Planctomycetota bacterium
CGCCGCCGCCGCCGCCGAGCACGTCCTCTCCCACGCCGGCGAGAGCCGGGACCGGGCCCGCCGCCGGGCCCGGGAGGGGCGGTCCATCCTCGAGGCCTGGATGGAAGAGCGCGGTGACGTCTCCTGGGTGCCCCCGGACGCCGGGCTCATCGGCTTTCCCCGCGTGGACGGCCTCGACGACACCGGTCCGCTCAGCCTCCCGCTCCTCGAGGCGCGGGACACGGCCCTCGTGCCGGGCCGCTTCTTCGGGGACCCCTCACGCTTCCGGATCGGGTTCGGGGGTCCCCCGGACATCCTCCGGGAGGCTCTCCGCATCCTCGGCGAGGAGATCGACCGGGAGCGCTGAGAGCGCGGCCGCGTACACCTCCGGGAGGGGCACCCCGTGTTCCCGGGCTCGGCGCGCGCAGTCCTCGAACTCCGGCGACCGGCTCATGGTCCGCCCCCCGAGCCGCCCCACCTTCACCCGCACCGTCCCGTAGGGCGTGGACACCTCCACGCGCTCGCGGGCCAGGACCGTGCGCGGGTGCCGGCTCCGGCGCACCCCGAACGTGGTGGTCTCCGCGAAGATCGTCCTCTCCAGCTCCCGCACCCGGGGCCAGGGGGCGAGGGCGTGCAGCACCACCCCCGGCCGCCCCTTCTTCATCACCACGGGGCCGAGCCAGGCGTCGAGCGCCCCCTCCTCCAGGAGGCGCTCCACCGCGTGCGCCGCCCCCTCGGGCGACTGGTCGTCCAGGTTGGCGGCCAGCTCCCACACCTCGTCGTCCGCCGCCTCCCCGCCGGTCTCGCCCAGGGTGACCCGGAGGAGGTTCGGCAGGGTCGTCCCCTCCCGCGATCCCGCGCCGTAGCCGCACGGTCCCGGCCGGAAGGCGAGGGCCTCTCCCACGGGAGAGCCCCAGGCCGCCAGGAGGGCCGCCCCCGTGGGGGTCGTGGTCTCCCCCTCCCCCTCGGCGAGCAGCACGGGCAGGTCCCGCACCAGCTCCAGCGTCCCGGGCGCGGGCACCGGGATGCGCCCGTGCGCGCATTCCACCTCTCCCGTGCCCAGCCGGATCCGCGTGAAACGGACCTCCTCCACCCCGAAGTACTCCAGGCCGAGGGCCGCGCCCACGATGTCCACCACGGCATCCACCGCCCCCACCTCGTGGAAGTGGACCTCCTCCGGGCCGGTGCCGTGGGCGCGCGCCTCCGCCTCCGCCAGCCGGACGAACGCCCGCTCCGCGCGCTCCCGGACCCGGGGGGGAAGCCCTCCCCGGGCCAGGATCTCCCGCACCTGGGAGAGGTGCCGGTGCGGCGGATCCTCCTCGACCCGGACGAGGAACCGCGTGCCCCGGAAGGCCCCCCGCACCACGCGCTCCGCGGAGATCCCGTACCCCGAGAGCGGCAGCCCCGCGAGCCCCTTCCGGAGCTCCTCCAGGGGAAACCCCAGGTCCAGGAGGGCCCCCACCGTCATGTCCCCCGCGATTCCCGCGAACGGCTCCACCAGCGCGCATCTCATGCCGGGTTCCTCTCCCACGCCACCTCCGTGCCCCTTCCCCAGCGGAGTCGCGCCGACGCGTCGCCGCCGGGCACCGCCACCTCCAGGCGGCCGCCGCTCCCCGCGTAGAGGAACGGCTCCCCGGGCGGGGCGGTCCCGAAGGTGGCCGCCCGCCGGGCCACCGCGGCGCCCGGTCCCGCCAGGGCCCCGTCCGGATCCTCCGCCAGGCGGCCCGCGGGGAAGCTCGTGACGAGGTTGCCGAAACGATCCACGTGGAGCACCACCCCGCGGTCCCCCTCCGCCCACAGGTCGGGCAGGAGGATCGGCTCGCCCGCGAGCACCGGCCCCACGATCGTGAGGTCCCCCCCCTCGAGCAGGCGCGCCGCCCCGGGGGCGAAGACGTCCCGCCCGTGGAAGGTGGCGCTCACCTCGGGGAGGAAGAGGGAAGTCTCCGTGATCTCCCGGATCTCGTCCGCCCGGCCGAGGAACGCGGTGAAGATCCCGTTGTCCGGCCCCACCAGGGTCCGGCGCGCGAACCGGAGGGCGAGCGCCCGGCGCCCGGTGCCCACGCCCGGGTCCACCACCGCCACGTGCACGCTCTCCTCGGGGAAGGCGGGCACCGTGGTCTCCAGGAGGTAGGCCGCCTCCCGCACGTCCCCGGGCGCCACGGAGTGGGTGAGATCCACGATCCGCGCCTCGGGGACCAGGGAGAGGATCACGCCCTTCATCTGGGGCACGTAGGCGCCCTCGCCGAAGTCGGTGGTGAGCGTGAGGAGCTTCACGACGAGGGAGCGACGGGGTCGAAGACCTCGGCGGCGTGGTAGGAGGACCGCACGAACGGGCCGGAGGCCACCGCCGCGAAGCCCATCTCCCGGGCCGTCCGGCCGTACTCCTCGAACTCCTCCGGGGGCACGAAGCGGCGCACCGGGAGGTGCCGCTCCGAGGGCCGCAGGTACTGCCCCACGGTGAGGATGTCGCAGCCCGCGCTCCGGAGATCGCGGAACACCTGGTAGAGCTCCTCCTTCGTCTCGCCGAGGCCCACCATGAGGCCGGACTTCGTGTGGCCGCGGGGCCTCGCCCTCTTCACGAGCTCGAGCAACCCCAGGGACCATTCGTAGCGCGCCATCTTCCGGGCCGTGGCGTAGAGGCGGGGCACGGTCTCCACGTTGTGGTTGTAGACGTGCGGGCCGGCATCCAGCACCCGGAGGATGTCCTCCTCCACCCCCCGGAAGTCGGGGGTGAGCACCTCCACCCGGGCCGCGGGCAGGGCCTCCCGGACGCTCTTCACCACGGCCGCGAAATGGCGGCTCCCCCCGTCCGGCAGGTCGTCCCGGTCCACGGAGGTGATCACCACGTGGCGGAGCTTCATGGCGCGGGCGGCGTCCGCCACCCGGGCGGGCTCCCCGGGATCGACGGGGCCGGGCCGGCCCGGGCCGTCCACGGCGCAGAACCCGCAGTTGCGGGTGCACACGTCACCCAGGATCATGAAGGTGGCGGTGCCCGCGGACCAGCACTCGTTCAGGTTGGGGCAGCGGGCCTCCTCGCACACCGTCACCAGGCGCCGCTTCTCGAGGATCCTCCGGACGGGCCGGGTGGTGTCCCCGAGCGGGAGCCTCTTCTTCATCCAGGGGGGCAGCCGCCGCCGCGAGGGGCGCCGCGGCCGGGGGTTCTCCGCCGGGTGGTCCATGGCCGGGGATTGTACCGCCGGGCCCCGCCGCCGCGGCTACTTGTCCACCGGGGTCCCGAGGATCTCCATCACCCGGCGCTTCCCCGCCTCGAAGGCCTCGTCCGTCATTCCCTCCAGGTTCAGGCGGAGGAGGGGCTCGGTGTTCGACTTGCGGACGTTGAACCACCAGTCGTCGTACTGCACGGTGATGCCGTCCAGGAAGTCCACCTCGCCGTCCGAGAACGCCGCCGCCAGCTCCCGGATCTTGGCGTCCTTGTCCTCCACCTCGAAGTTGATCTCGCCGGTCATCCGGTACTTCCGGAGGGGAGCCAGGAGCCCCGAGAAGGGCCGGCCGCGCCGGGAGAGGAGGTTCAGGACCTTGAGGACGGCGATGATGCTGGAGTCCGCGCAGTAGTTCTCGCGGAAGTAGTAGTGGCCCGAGAACTCCCCTCCGAACACGGCCCCCGTCTCCCGCATCCGGGCCTTGAGGAAGGCGTGGCCCACCCTCTCCCGGATCGGCTCCCCGCCGTACTCGCGGATGACCTCCGCCACCACGCGTGAGGACCGCAGGTCGTACACCACCGGCCCCGGGTGCCGCGGCAGCACCTCCATGGCCAGGAGGGCGGTGATGAGATCGTTGGTGACGATCTCCCCCCTCTCGTCCACGAAGCAGGCCCGGTCCGCGTCGCCGTCCAGGCCCACCCCCAGGTCCGCTCCCGTCTCCCGGACCTTCGCGATGAGGTCCCGCTGGTTCACGGCCCGCAGGGGATTCGGTTCGTGGTGCGGAAAGGTCCCATCCCTCTCCAGGTAGAGGGGGACCAGCTCCACCGGCAGGTGGGGGAAGATCAGCTCCACCTCGAGCCCCCCCATGCCGTTCGCGGCGTCCACCGCCACCTTCAGGGGCTCGATCTCCCCCGCGAAGGAGAGGACGTGGCGCACGTAGTCCTCCCGGATGTCGAGCGCGCTCACCGAGCCCCGCGAAGGGGCGTCGGGGAGGGGACCGCCCCGCACCAGCGCCTCGATGGTCTGGATGCCCGTGTCCCCGGAGATGGGAACGGCCTCCGCCCGGGACATCTTGAAACCGGTGTACTCCGCGGGGTTGTGGGAGGCGGTCACCTGCACGCCGCCGTCGAACCCGTAATGGCCGATCGCGAAGTAGTTCATGGGGGTGGACGCCTCCCCGATGTCCACCACGTCCGCCCCTCCCGCGGTGGCCCCCCGGACGAAGGCGGCCTGCACCTCGGGACCGGACTCGCGCATGTCCCGGCTCACCACGATGCGGCCCGGCCCGAGGAACTCCACGTAGGCCCGACCGATGCGCTCCGCCAGGAGGAGATCGATCTCCCGCCCGTAGATCCCCCGGATGTCGTACGCCTTGAAGATGCCCACGCCGCCTCCCCTCCGCTCAGGTCCGCAGGATGTCCCCCAGTACGGCCACCGCCCGGTCCACGTCCTCGGCGTCCACGTCGTGGTGCGTGACGAAGCGGCACACCTCCCGGTCCGTGTCCAGGGTCAGGACCCCGTGCCCGGCGAGCCTCGCCGCCAGCTCCGCGGCGGACCGGCCCGGAAACCGCGCGAAGAGGATGTTCGTCTCCACGCGCTCGAGATCCACCTCCACGCCCGGAAGCTCCGCCAGGCCCCGGGCGAGCCGCCGGGCGTTCTCGTGGTCCTCGCCCAGGCGGTCCCGCATCGTCTCCAGGGCCACGATGCCCGCCGCGGCCAGGACCCCGGACTGCCGCATCCCCCCCCCGAGCCGCTTCCGGAGGAACCCGGCCCGCCCGACGAGTCCGGCGCTCCCCAGCACCACCGATCCCACGGGGGCCCCCAGCCCCTTGGAGAGGCAGACGGAGAGGCTGTCGCACACCGCCCCGTACTCCGCAAGCGGCGTCCCCGTGGCCACCGCCGCGTTCCAGAGCCGCGCCCCGTCGAGGTGCAGGGCGATGCCTCGCTCCCGGGTGAGGGCGAACAGCTCCCGGAGGTTCTCCAGGGGCACCACCGCCCCCCCGTGGAAGTTGTGCGTGCACTCCACCGCGAGCAGGGCCGTGCGCGGCGTGTGCAGGCTCCCCTCCCGGATCCAGCGGGCCACGAGATCCGGGTCGAGGGTTCCCCGGTCGCTGCGAAGCGGCCGGGTGAGAATGCCCCAGAGCCCGGCGGGTCCCCCGGCCTCGAAGTTCAGGGAGTGGCACCACTCCTCGGCCAGGAGCTCCTCCCCGGGCGCCGCCTGGGCGCCCAGGCACACCGCGTTCCCCATGGTCCCGGAGGGGACGAAGAGCCCCGCCTCCTTCCCGAAGAGAGCCGCGGTGAGCTCCTCGAGCCGTGCCACGGTGGGATCGTCACCGAGGACGTCGTCCCCCACCACCGCCTCCGCCATGGCCCGGCGCATCTCCGGGGTGGGGCGGGTCACGGTGTCGCTGCGGAAGTCCGCCGTCTCGTGCATCGTCTCTCCGGGAACGGAGGGGGCCGCGCGTCATGGTACGCTCGGCCCCGACCCGCGGGAACAAAAGCGCCCGCTACTTCGCGAGGCGGGCGGAGGTGGCGGCCAGCAGATCCTGGAACTCCTTCTCCGGCACCCGGCGCACCTCGCCGCTCCCGAAGAGGACCCAGCGCCGCCCGCCGGCGGCGGCGTGCTGGTACACCCACACCGCCCGGCCGGGCTTCTCCAGGAGGTGCCCGGTCTTCGGACCCGTGTAGTCGAAGGAGGTCTTCCGGCCCGACTTCGTGGTGGTGAGCGTGGTGCCCGGCACGACCAGCATCCTCGGACTCGAGAGCGCCTTCGACTCGAGGAGCTCGCCGAGATCCGCGGGGTACTCCCCGGTCTCCACGTAGTGATAGAGGAGGGCGTTGTAGATCGCCTTCAGCCGATCCCGGGCCAGGTTCGCCGCGGGGCCGGGCTTCGCGGGGCCGGTCTTCACGGGCGGGATCACCCGGACCCGTCCGTGCCCGGGCTTCCACCGCTTCCCCGGCCCCGGCCTCATCACCCCCTGGACCGCCTCGCCCCCCTCCGAGACCCATACCACCGCCGCCAGCGCCGTCCCCGCCCCCACCAGCGACAGCACGCCCGCGGGGGAGTAGGCGTGGATCGTGACCCCCTGGTCACCGAGCTTCATCCCCCAGGCGGCGCCGAAGAGGTGCTTCGCCACCGTCTCCGTCCGCGGGAGGAGCGCCAGGTCCAGCGGGCACCGGGCGTGGTTGCCGAACATCTGGGCCAGAGGGACGAGCGACCCGTAGACGAGCCGGACGGCGGCGTTCAGGTCCACGTACTCCACGCTGGTGAGCCCCTCGGGCAGCCCCTTCATCACGCGGCGGAAATCGGGACGCTCGAGGATGGAGCGGAAGTCCTTCCCCCGGGCCGCGATGTCCTTCAGCACCTGGGGATAGAGCGCCATCAGGAAGGTCTTCCCGTCCACCATCCAGCAGGGGGTCACCGGGAAGGGATCGCCCCGGGTCTGGGCCACGTGGAGGTAGTGGATCTCCTTCCCCTCGATCTCGAGCCGGCGGAGCTCCACGACGAGCCGCCCCCTCTCCGCCGCGAAGCTCTTCGCCCTCTCGCAGAGCTCCTCCATCGCGGCCAGGAAGCGCTTCGGGTCGTCGAGCCTCCCCATGAGGACGAGGTCCGGGACGAGGCCGCCGTCGCCGGGGAGGGCCGCGTACACGGCGAGTCCGTCGCCCAGGGGCCCCAGGATGTCCTCCCGGATGCTCACCCCGAGCCTCGACTCCACCCAGGAGATCCCCTGGGAGAGCTGGGCGGCGATCATGGGCTGGATCTCCCCCGCCGTCTCCAGGATGATGTCCATCGCCTTCCCCAGGTCCACCCGCCCCGCGGAGGCGTAGAAGGCGTTCGCGGGGATCCTCGCCAGCATCTCGTCCACCGTGCCCGGGGAGGTGTAGAAGAGCCCGAGGAAGCCCCTCTTCTCGCCCGGCATGTGGAGGTAGAGGGTGTCCCGCACCCCCTCCGCCACGAACGTGGACCCGAAGCCCACCGCCTTCAACCCGTCCAGGCCGCTCTTCTCGAGGGCGGTCATCGCCATCGGCGGCAGCACGTTTGCGAAGTGCGCGAGCACGGCCTTCACGTTGAGGAAGGCGCTCAGCGAGGCGTTCTTCCCCCCCGTCTTCCCGCGCACCGCGCGGTACTCGCCGTCCGCGGCGAGCGAGGCGGGGAGCCCGTCCTTCCAGGCGTCGATGACCGCCTCCATGCGCTCCCGGCCGGTGGTGAGCACCAGGGCGTTCCCCAGGTAGGCCACGCCGAGCGTGACCCCCTCCGGAAGCGTCACGAGCTGGACCGGCACGTCCCGGAAGGTGACGTTCTCCGCGCCGACGCGGGCGCCGGCCTTCTCGATCAGCTCCCGGTGGATCTCCCGGAAGGCCTCCCGCTTCGCGCCCAGGTCCACGAGCACCACCGCGTCCGGCACGGGGTTGCCCATCATGGGGTCCCACGACACCACCGCCAGAGCGGCCTGCCCCTGGAAGAAGTCCGGGATGTCGCGGAGCGAGCGGCCGATCTTCTCCTCCGCCTCCGAGAGCCGGGCCTCGATCCACTTCAGGCCGGGCTCGAGGAAGGCCTGCACCTCGGGCTCCCGCCAGAGCTTCCCGAGCGCGCTCCGGGAGAACTGCGCCCGGCACGACGGGATGTCGTTCAGGGACGCATAGAAGAACGTGGAGTCCGGCACGAGCTTCTCGAGGCGGGGCGTCGCCTCCGGCGC
Organism: Planctomycetota bacterium; assembly: GCA_029932425.1. Classification (GTDB taxonomy): domain Bacteria; phylum Planctomycetota; class JAJSAM01; order JAJSAM01; family JAJSAM01; genus JAOZQC01. The sequence continues at coordinate 7,838 of JAOZQC010000064.1, forward strand.
CGCCGCCTCCTGGGCGCGGACCGCCGCCGGAGCGAGAAGCAGGATCAGGATTCCGGTGAGCAAGGCTGCACGTCGCATGGCTTCCTCCTGGGGAACGGGGCCCGGACCCTCCCCACGCCGGCCCGGGCGATCAACCATCTATACGATCCATACCGCGGAAATGAGAGCGATGTTCGCCGCGAAAACGGGCGCCGGGGCCCGCCCCTCTCAGAACCGCACCTCGAGCCCCAGGTGGAAGCCCCGGCCCAGGCCGTCCGGCGCCAGGTCCGAATCGTACCAGGCGTCGTCCAGCAGGTTCTCCACCCGGGCGAAGAGCGTGGCGCGCTCCGACAGGGCCAGGGAGGCGGCCAGGGCGAGGAGGAGCTTCCGCCCCGGGTGGTCCCTCCGGCGGCCGTCCGGCGTCACCCGGCCCGCGGCCGGGAAGTCCCCGGAGAAGTCCAGGGTGAGGAGCGCCGTGAGCCCGCCTCCCTCGAAGCCGATCTCCCCGCCTCCAAAGCTCCGGGGACGCCCGGGAAGACGGCTCTCCTCCCCGGCGCGCGCGGAGAGGTCCCGGGGATTCTGCACCGTGGCGTAGGCGCGGAGGTGCCAGCCTTCCGCGGGACGCACCCGCACGGAACCCTCGACGCCCCGGGTCCGCGTCTTCCGGAAGTTCTCGAGGCGGAACGTCTCCGGGGAGTAGGCGATGAGATCGGTCGTCCGGAGCTGGAACCAGGTGACCGCGAGCTCCACCGCCCCCTCGAGGAGATCCTGGGAGAGCCCCACGTCCAGGCTCGTGCTCGCCTCCGGCGAGAGCCCGGGATTTCCCACGAACGGATCGTCGAACTCGATCGGCTCCGGGGCCCGGAACCCTTCCCCGTAGTTCGCCCGGAGGCGCGGGCCCACGCTTCCAGCGCGGCAGAGGAGCGAGGCGGAGGCGGTGGTCTCGTACCCGAAGAACGAGTTGCGATCCCTCCGGAGCCCCCCGCTCACGGTGACCCGCTCCGGGATCTCCGCCTGCGCGAGCACGAACGCCGCCCGGTTCCGGACCGTCCGGTCCAGCTCGCTCTCTCCGAACGGACTCGCCACCCGGTTCTCGGAGATCTCGTCCTCGTACTCGAAGCCGAGGAGCACCGTGACCTCCACCCCCCCCGGCAGGTTGCCGGGGCTGAAGGTCCCCGTACAGGTCACCGTCCGCACCTGCGCCTCCGCCCGGCTCCGGAGCTCGTCCGGGTCGCCGGCCCGGTCGGGGCCGTTCCGGAGCAGCGAGTTCACGTCGAGGATCGACCCCCGGACCGTCCAGCGGAACTCCTCGGAGACGTCGTGGGTGAGCCCCAGCGATCCGAGGGTCGTGTTCCTCCGCCGCCGGAGGTTCCCGTCCCGGGGGATCTGCGCCCCGAACGGGAAGTCCCACGGGTCCTGCACCCGGGCCTCGATGGTGCGCACCGTGCCCCAGGCGTAGAGCCCGTCGCTCACCCGGCAGCCGATCCGCCCCACCCAGGTATCCCGGAGGAAGCCGTTGTCGGGCCGGTCGTTCCGCCAGCGGCTCCGGGAGACGCCGCCCCCCAGGTCGAACGCCCCGAAGGTCCCCCCCCCGGCGGCTTCGAAGAGATAGTGGCCGTGGGAGCCTCCTTCCCCCCGCACCCGCCCGCGGGGCCGACCCCGGAAGCGGACCCCCACCACGTTCACCACCCCCCCGATGGCCTCCGAACCGTAGAGGGTGGAGGCGCCCCCCTTCAGGACCTCGATCCGGCTCACGCCCAGGAGCCCCAGGTCGAAGAAGTTGAACTGCCCGCCCAGGGTGGGGTCGTTCACCTTCACCCCGTCCACGAGGACCACCGCCTGGTTCGACGCGGCCCCCCGGAGGAACAGGGACGACGGCGACCCGGGCGGGCCGCCCGCCGACACGTAGGCGCCGGGCACGCTCCGCAGGGCCTCCACCGCCCGGCGGGCCTGCCGCGCCTCGAACTCCTCCCGGGTCACCACCGAGACCGTGGCCCCGGTTTCCCGGGCCTCCCGCTCGATGCGCGTGGCCGTCACCAGGATCTCCCGCGAGAGCGGGGTCGCCTCCCCCGCCCCGGCCGAACCCGCCGCCAGGAGCCACGCCGCCGCCATCCACCGGATTCTCCTCATGTCGCGTCCTCCTTTTCCTCTCGTCCCCTCAGGCGGGAAACACCTGCGGGACGGCGATGCCCGGGACCCGGCGCACCACCACCCGCGTGCCGTACACCTCGGAGAGGAGGTCCTCCCGGAGCACTTCCCCGGGACTCCCCTCCGCCACCACTCCTCCGTCCTCCAGGAGCACCAGGCGGTCCGCGAACCGCGCCGCCAGGTTCACCCCGTGGGAGACGAGCACCGCCGTGATCCCCCGCTCCCGCACCAGGCCGCGCACCGTGCGCAGGATCTCCACCTGGTGCCGGAGATCGAGGTGGGACGTGGGCTCGTCCAGGAGCAGCACCTCCGCCTCCTGGGCCAGGGCCCGGGCGAAGAGGACCCGCTGCCGCTCCCCGCCCGAGAGCGAGCGCAGGTCCCGGCCCGCCAGGTCCCGGGCGTTCACCGCCTCCAGGGCCTCCGCCGCGATCCGCCGGTCCTCGGCTCCCTCGAAGGCGAAGCCGCGGACCCAGGGCATGCGTCCCATGAGCACCGCTTCCGCCACGGAGAACGCGAAGAGGATCGGCTCCTCCTGGGGGACCACCGCC
>JAOZQC010000550.1 GCA_029932425.1 Planctomycetota bacterium
TGGGACGCGTGAGCGCCCGCATCGAGGAGGCGCGCCTGGCCCTCCGCGGCGCGGAGCTCGAGCACGGCCGCACTTCCGAGGAGGCCCGGCGGGCGCGGCGGCGCTTCCGGGAGGTGGAGAAGGCTCTCCGGGCCCGGGCGGAGGGGATCGAGGTCCGGATCCGCAAGCTCGACGAGGAGAACGCGCGCTACCGTCTCGTGCTCCGCACCGTCACGGGGAGGGAGAAGGCGATCCCCCTGGCCGACATCGTGCGGGGCTACCCCGCGAACCGGCTCGGCTTCCTGGACAAGCTGGGGGTCTACTTCAGCCGCTGGGGCGAGTACCTCTCCGCCGACCCCCGCGAGGCCAACAGCGAGGGAGGCGTCTTTCCCGCCATCTTCGGCACGGTGCTGATGACGCTCATCATGTGCATCGTGGTGGTTCCCTTCGGAGTCCTCGCCGCCCTGCATCTCCGGGAGTACGCGAAGCCGGGGCCGGTCGTGAGCACCGTGCGCATCGCCGTCAACAACCTGGCCGGAGTCCCCAGCATCGTGTTCGGCGTGTTCGGGGTGGGCTTCTTCTGCTACCTCGTGGGGGGCTGGATCGACGGGGGTCCCGGAAGCCCCCTGGATCCCGGGACCTGGGCCGCGGGGGCGGCGGGACTCGGAATCCTGGCGGCGGGCGGCGTGCTCCTCACCGTGTGGAGGCTCCGGCGGGTCGGCCGCACCGGAGCGCCGGGTCCCTTCCTCAAGGCCGCGGTCCCCGCACTCTGGATCGGCGCCCTTCTCCTCTCCCTGGTGATCGTCGCCCTGAACCCCCACTTCCACGGCTTCTTCCGGGCGAAGCTCCCCAACCCCACCTACGGCAAGCCCGGCCTCCTCTGGGCTTCCCTCACCCTGGCCCTGCTGACGCTTCCCGTGGTCATCGTGGCCACCGAGGAGGCCCTCGCCGCGGTGCCGGGCTCCCTCCGGGAAGGCAGCTACGCCTGCGGGGCGAGCAAGTGGCAGACGATCCGCCGCATCGTCCTTCCCCGCGCCTTCCCCGGGATCCTCACGGGCGCGATCCTGGCCATGGCCCGGGGAGCGGGGGAGGTGGCCCCCCTCATGCTCGTGGGGGCGGTGAAGCTCGCGCCCCGGCTGCCCGTCGACGGAGTCGCTCCCTACCTGCACCCCGAGCGCAGCTTCATGCACCTCGGGTTCCACATCTACGACCTGGGCTTCCAGAGCCAGAACAGCGAGGCCGCGAAGCCCATGGTGTTCACCACCACCCTGCTGCTCATCTCCATCGTGGTCCTCCTCAACGTCGCGGCCATCTGGATCCGCGGCCGGTTGCGCCGGCGCCACGTGACGGGGCGCTTCTGATGGAGAGGGAGGAGAAAGAGATGCCCGTCACCACCGCCGCGGGGGCGCGCGCGGATCGCGCGGCCCGGCCGCTCCCGCCTCCCGCCCCCGGAAACCGGTTGGCCGCCGTGGCCCGCGGAGAGCACTTCCCCACGGAGACCCACGAGGCCGTGAACGGGGAGGAGCCGGTCCTCGAGATGGACGGTTTCCGGCTCTGGTACGGCCGCCAGCAGGCCCTCTTCGACATTTGCCTGCGCATCCCGCGCGGGAAGGTGACGGCGCTCGTGGGACCCTCCGGCTGCGGGAAATCCACGCTCCTCCGCTCGGTGAACCGCCTGAACGATCTCGTCGATACCGTCCGCATCGAGGGCGACATGCGATTGAACGGCGACTCGATCTACGCGCCGGGCGTGGACGTGATCGAGCTCCGGAAGCGCATGGGGATGGTGTTCCAGAAGTCGAACCCGTTCCCCATGAGCATCTTCGAAAACGTGGTCTACCCCCTCCGGATCGACGGGATCCGGAAGCGATCGGTGCTCGAGGAGGTCTGCGAGCGATCCCTGCGGGGGGCGGCGCTGTGGGACGAGGTGAAGGACCGGCTGAAGGAGAGCGCCCTCGGGCTCTCCGGCGGCCAGCAGCAGCGCCTGTGCATCGCCCGCGCCATCGCCGCCGAGCCCGAGGTGCTGCTCATGGACGAGCCCTGCTCCGCCCTGGACCCGCTCGCCACGGGCCGCATCGAGGACCTGATCCGGGAGCTCCGGGGGGAATACTCGGTGCTCATCGTGACCCACAACATGCAGCAGGCCTCCCGGGCGAGCGACTACACGGCCTTCATGTACCTGGGGCACATCATCGAGTACGGTCCCACCCGGGACCTGTTTCTGAACCCGCGTCTCCGCGAGACGGCGGACTACATCACGGGACGCTTCGGCTGACGGAGCGGGGCGCGGGTCCGGGCTCCCCCGCGCCCCGCCTCCGGACGGGACCGGACCGGGGAGGAGACGGTGAAGCACCTGCACCGCGATCTCGATCGACTGAAGCGGGAGATCCTCCTCATGGGCGCCATGGTGGAGACCGCCGCCGACGGGGCGATCACCGCCCTCCTGGAACGGCGCCCGGAGCGGGCCGCCCGGGTCCTGGCGGGAGACGGCCGGATCGACGAAAAGGAGGTCGAGGTGGAGGAGGAATGCCTGAAGGTCCTCGCCCTCCACCAGCCGTTCGCCGGCGACCTGCGCTTCATCATCACCGCCCTGAAGGTGAACAACGACCTGGAACGGATGGGCGATCTCGCCGTGAACATCGCGGAGCGCGCCGCCTTCCTGGCCTCGGAGCCTCCTCTCGGCCTCCCCCTCGATTTCGCGCAGATGGCGGAGACCGTGCGCGTCATGGTCCG
>JAOZQC010000551.1:0-2078 GCA_029932425.1 Planctomycetota bacterium
CACCGACCTCGCGTCGTCGTCGGCGCGAAGGCTCCCCCGAAAGAACAGGAACGGCGGGAGGTTGAAGATCATCCGGAGGTTCAGCGGGTAGTCCTCGTCGAGAACCGTGGTGAGCCGCACCCCTTCCCTCATGGCGGGTTCCACGGCAGCCCGGACCTGAGCGCGAAGGGTATCCAGGTTCACAAGTCCTTTCCTCAGCTGAAAGGCGGCTTCCTCCGCGGTCCTGGAGCTCTCCGTGAGCGTCCCCGCTCGCAGACGATCCAGGCCGCCCGGCCGGCGGGCCTCCCGCGCGATCAGGTGCCAGTTCACGGCCGGGATGCGGCAGAGGGCGAGAAGGTCGACCTGTTCTTCCCTGAGCATGCCGGTCTCCGGATTGATCATATACTAACGCACGGCGAACACAGGATACCACGCTCCCATGACACCTGCATAGGCTCTCCTCAGCGATTCCCGCCTTCCGCGCCCAAGATATTACATGACAATGGGTTACGTCGTCAAGCAGGGAGTTCTCAACAGACTGGCCGTGGCGGCAACCGGCTTGGTGCAAGAAAGTTCCGGAGATGCGGTGGGCCCCTCTCCACATCATCACCGCTTGCGTCGCCACACGACCAAAGATGCCGCGAAGAGAAAGTTCACGATCCCTCTTTCGCAACGCTCGCTGTCCAGCGAGCCTCCCGTTTTCGCCTTGGCGCATCCCACGCCTGAAGGGGGAGAAAGTTCGCTGCGCATCCTCGCGGTCTTCGCCCGGGACGACTACTGCCCTTTCCTCCTCTTTCTGATCGCGCCTCCGCCGCAGGCGCGGGTCAGGCAACCCTCTCGGCGTTGAAGCCCAAGATGACAGCCGTTCACTAGACCGGCGCCACGCGGAGCCCCGGACCATGCGGGATTCCGTGAAGCCGACGGTTTCAAGCTGAACCCTCGGTTTCCGCCGACAGCGGTCTTCCCTAGCTGCGTCCCCGCGACCCCAGTCGCACGCACTCTCCGTAGAACGCTCCGAACTCCCGTCCGAACGTTTCCTCCCGGTCCTCTATCTTGGAGACCATGGCCTCCCAGGCGATCCCGTAGATCTCGATCTTCTCAAGGGTAGGGATGAACCAGTCGCGAAACCACTCCTTCTTCTCGACGCCGAAGCCGTCGACCCGGTTTTGGACCTTCCTGGCGATTGACTTCCTATCGATGACCTCCCGGAACACCCCGGCTTCGATCTGCGACTCGGGGGCGATGACGATGAACGCAAGCCTCTTCATCTCTCCGGGCTCCCGCCCGGCTCGGGCGCAGAGCTCCGCCATGCAGGCAACGGTGCGGGCGGCCTGGTCGTAATCCGGGGCATGGGCGATCCCCTTCGAGAGGGGACTGAACATCTTCGCCTCCACCACCACCAGGACCTCCGCGCCCGGTCGCAGAGAGACGCCCGCCTTCCCCTCGCGTCCGATCTCAACGTGACCGAGAACCGCGTCCGCATGCGTCCAGCCCTCCCCTTGCGGATCACCCCTGCGCCGGGGCAGGAAGGCCGAGGGGAGCCGAGCCTCCGAGAACCAGGTGAAGCCCGGCTCCAAGGACAGTGGCAAGCCGGCAGCTCGGGATCTCTCCATCCAGTCCAGGGTCAGCCGCAGCATCCAGCCCTCGTTGAAGACCTCCGTCGCCGGGAACCGGCATCCTTCCCCGGATACGCCGGCCATGAGCCCGGCAATGCGCAAGAGTGGCACTCGAGGGGAGGTACGAGGCCCGAAGGCGCGCAGCAGCTGCACCTGCCGGGTGCTGAGCTTCAGCGGAGAGTCCAACCGGGGAGGATAGATCCTCGCCGCCTTCCAGGCTGCGGCCCGGATGCTCGTGGCGATTCCGATCTTGATCCCCCGGCGGCGGAGGTCGGCCACGAGCCGGGGACCGTCGAACAGGTAGACCCCGTCGATCTCCCACGGCTCGACGGCTCCCCTGGAATGCGTGGCGGGAGACCGGGGACCCGTGAGCACCAAATACAGGTCCGGACTCGCGTCCGGGTGGAGGTCCAGGAGGCCCTTCCGGAGGGTGTACCACTTCACGTTCACGGTCTTGCCGCGAAGCTTGCCCGACGCAAACCG
>JAOZQC010000551.1:2088-2710 GCA_029932425.1 Planctomycetota bacterium
ACCGGCCGTCGAAGCCTCGGTGGGCCGCGGACTCCTCGAGCCGGAGATCGAAGACCCTCGCCGCGATGAACTCTCCCACGTGGCCGAGCAGGGCGGGCCGCCCGATCAGGGTCGCGATCTCAGCCGCCGCGGTGTTCCGGCGCGCGATGACTTCCGCTAGCTTCCAGAGGTCCGCATCGGCGTCCTCCCTGTTCATGGACGGCCACCACGCAGGGAGCCGTGGTTCCAGTCGGTTCCTTCCGCGGTCGGGAAGAAGTCCGGGTGGGCCATGATCTCCGGGGTCCCCTCGCGTCCAGCGCTTCGGTGAAACTACGGCGGTAATCTCCCACCCGTCAAGGGAAGAACCCGATCCAGCGGTTCCCCTCTCCGCGAACGGGTGGGCCGAGCCGGATTGGACGGGGCTCCGCACGCTTCGCGTGGTCCGCGGGCCCAGGGTCTTCAGGGGGGCTGAGGCCCCCTTGCGGGAACCGCTCCGCCGCTCCCAACTTCCCTCGGAAGCTGCCGGTCCGGACGCGCCGTCATCCGCCTGCGGAGGAGGCGGGTGGTCTCCGTGCGCTTCTCCCGCGCGAGCGGATGGGGGTAGGCGGCGACGAGCTTCGCGGTGCTCGCCGCCGTAGGGGGA
>JAOZQC010000065.1:0-8503 GCA_029932425.1 Planctomycetota bacterium
AACCCGGAAGAGGAGCCCGCCGATCTCCTTCCGGAGCACGTTCCTCCCGTCCGCATACTCGGGCATCACCAGGTCCGCGAGCTCGGCGGCGACCGCCTTCTTCCTCTCGTCGTACCGGGGGTCCAGGAGGAAGGTGCGGAACATCACCGCGTAACCCGGCGGGCTCTCCACGCGCTTCACCTGCTCGGCGAGGGTCCAGAGGATGTTCTTCCCCTCGACCGTGATCTCCATGTGCGTCCCGCCGAGACTCGTCACGGACTCCACCTCGTTCCCCCGGGGCCCCAGGATCCGGACCCGGGTGACCTTGGGAGGGGTGAGTTGCCGTTTCTGCGCCCGGTGCACCGCCCGGAGCAGGTCGAGCCACCTCGAGGACCGGGCGAAGGCGGTGGCCGGGTACTCCTCCCGCACCATGTCGCCCCGGACGGGCCCGTAGATCGCGATCCCGCGGGAGAGGCGGCGCGTCCGGCCCGCGTAGGATCGCAGCACGAAGGCGTCGAGCGCGGCGGCGAGCCGGCGGTACTCCGGCTCCGCGGGGAAGGGCGAGAGCGCGGCCCGCAGGCGCTGCACGCAGTCCAGGAGGTCGATGCTCGCCGTGGCCCGGCGGCCCCGGCGGAAGTCGGCGCGCCCGAGGTAGGACTCCGAGTAGAAGAGGGAGCGGGAGATCCCGGGCCACAGGGTCTTTGCGGCGGGAAGGAGCTTGACGGCCAGGGCGTCCAGGGCCTGCACGACCTCCGGAAACCGGTCCAGGTCCAGGGCGGAGTCGGTGGCGGACTCGTCCTTCGCCGCCCGGTAGTGGGCCCCGTAGGCCTCGACGATGCCCGCCGCGATCTCCCGGGGGGAGCGCCCCGCACCGAAGAGGGGGAGGATCCGCTCGTAGGGCTGGCCGTCCCCGGGCTCCAGGGCCTCCGAGGCCACCATGACGCCCGCGAAGGGGCGCACGGCGGCCGCCACCTCCATCTGCCCCATGAGGCACATGTCGAAGCAGACGAGGTCGAGCCGCCCGATCTTCGCCTCCGCGAGCCCCTCCCGCAGCGCCTTCGCGAGCTCGTCGAGGGTGAGCTCGTCGTAGCCCTTCTCCGCGCCGGGGGCGTCGAAGTCCGAGGCGTGCCCGGACCAGCCGCTGCCGTGGTCCCACAGGAAGAGGGCGTGGTGGCGCGCCGGGTACCGCGGGAGGGTCTCCGCGAGGAAGGACCGGAGGGTCTCCGGGTCCCCGAGGTTCTTCTCCCCGAGGCGGGCCAGGAGCTCCGATTCGATCCGCTCGCCGTCCTTCCCGCGGCGCACCCGGTAGAGCCGGGTCTCCGTCCAGTCCCCGTCCGCGTCCGCGAAGCCCTTCGCGCGGTCCACGAGGACGAGCACCTCCACCCCCCTCTCGGGCAGGCCCGCCTCCATCTCGTTCAGGTCGCCGAGGGCGAAGGGTTCCAGGTCGTTGTCCGCCGCCAGGTAGACGAGGATCGTCCAGTCCCGGGTACCCGGCGCCGGGGAGGGAGGTTCGGGGTGGGGAGGGGCCGGGGCCGGCGGCGCCTCCCCCGCGGTGCGGAAGACGATCTCCGTGTCGGGGAGGGGCTCCCCGTCCGCCGCCCGGAAACCCTGCCGGCCCCGGGCCGCGGCGTTCAGCCGGATCGCGTAGGTGGTGTCCGGGCGGAGCCTCTGCACGGGGATCTCGAAGGTGCGCGCGTCCTTCCAGGGCTTGGCGAGCGGTCCCCGCAGGGGCGGGAGCTTCCCCCGGGGAGAGGCCCAGAGGGTCCAGGTGTCCGTGCACATGTCCCGGTCGAAGCGGATCCGGATGACGCCCAGGTCGAGGGGGACTCCCGCGGCGCCGTCCGCCGGCTCGGAGCGCACCACCGCGGGAGGGGCCGCCCGGGCCGGGGCGGCCGCGAGCAGGAGGGAGAGGGCGAGCGCCGGGAGGAACGGGAGGGCGGTCTTCATGGTTCTTCCCCGGCCGGCGCCCGCGCCCCCCGCGCCCGGGGCGCCGGCCGGGCCCCGGGCGCGGGGGACCGGGGCAGGGACCCCAGGCGGGCTCCACGGAGATGCCGTCGTCGGTGAGCCGCCGGAGCCCCGTGCCGTCGAGGTTCATGACGTAGATGTCGGCCGTGAACTGGTGGGTGGCGAGGTGCTCGGGCCGGATCACCCCGAACTTCGCGGTGAGGACGGAGAAGGCGATGCGGCGCCCGTCCGGCGAGAAGCAGGGGTGGGTGCAGATCCGGTTCGCCCCCAGGTTCGTGAGGCGGCGGAGGCCGGACCCGTCGGCGTTCACCACGTAGAGGTCGGCGGTCACGTGCTGGGTGCTCATGGTGGAGCGGGCGAAGGCGATCCGCCGGCCGTCGGGGGACCAGGCGGGGGAGGCCGCCCCGCGGAGGGTGGCCTGCATGAGGAGCCGCTCCCCCGGCACCAGCACCCGGGGGCGGGCCCGGTTCGCCAGGAAGTCGGGGACGGAGAGCAGGGCCAGGTGCTCCGCCCCCGCCACTCCCCAGCAGATCGCCAGGAGGCGGCCGTCCGGGGACACGGCGGGGAACTTGGCGTTCTCCCCCGCCATGCGGCTGGGCTCGAACATCGCCAGCACCGCCCCCGTCCGGCGGTCGTAGGCGCAGATGTTGTCCGCGCCGCCCGTCTCCGCGGGCTTCCCGGGAGCCTCGTGGAGGGAGGCGATGCTTCCCGTCCCGAACACGGTCCGGCGGTCCCGGGAGAGGCTGGGCGTCGAGGCGTAGTACAGGCCTTGGTTCAGGTCGAAGTGCCCGATGTCGTTCACCCGGTTCGCGTCCACGTCCACGATCCGGAGGTTGCCCACGTACTTCCCGGCCCAGACCTTGATCCAGACCTTGGTGCCCGCCAGCACGCGGGGGAGGGTGAAGCGCCAGGCCCGGACCTTCTGCCGGACCCGGCCGGTGTCCTGGTCCGTGATGTTCACGACCCCGGCGGGGGAGGGATGCACCACCACGCCTCCCATGCCCTGGGCCGTGATGTTGATCTGGGCGTACGACTTGCCCACCTGGTCCCGGCTCCGCATGTTGTCCAGGATGAGCCCGGTGACCGTCCCGTAGGCGGGGGGGACCGCCACCCGCATCTCGTTGCCGGTGACGCGGTAGAGACCGCTCCCGTCGGCCTTGGCGATGAAGATGTCCTCCATGCAGGCGGAGAGGGACTGCCGGTAGTCGGAGGTGAAGGCGATCTCGTCGTAGTCCGGGGACCAGCGGGCCTCCCGGGCGGTGACCCACTCGTCCTCGGGGGCGAAGAAGCGCCGCCGGCCGGAGCCGTCCCCGTTCATCACCCAGAGCTGGGGCAGGGGCACCTCCTGGCGGAGACCGCCCACCACCGCGGTCCGCGTGCCCCAGCGGGTGTAGACGATGTGACCCGTGGGAGACCGGCCGAGGGCGGGGATCGCCGCCGGAGCGGGGGCGGGGGCCGGAGCCGGCCCGGGGGTGTTGGGAGGAGCGTGGGGAGCCGGCCCGGGGGGGGGGGGGGGGGGCGGCGCGCCCCCGCCCGGGACCCGCCGGAGGCGGAGCGTCCCCTCGCCGGGGGCGCTGATCTCGAGCTCGTCCCGCGAGAGGAACCGGTAGCGGAACTCCACGGGATCCTCTCCGGCCTCCCGGGTCACGAGCTTCCCGCGGGCCAGTTTCCAGGTCCCGCGCACCGTCCGGGTGCCCTCGGCGGAGCGCGTGGTCGCCGTGTACCGGCCGTTCCGCTCGAGCACCACCCGGAACTCCCCCCCCTCCGCGGTGTAGACCCAGGTGCCCACCAGGCGCGCGGCGTCGGAGGAGACCGGGCCGGGGGCGGGCGCCGGCGCGGGCGCCGGGGCGGGGGCGCCGTGCGGGGGCGCGGGGGCCGGCGGCGGCGCCCCCCCGCCCGGGACCCGCTCGAGGACCAGGGTCCCCTCCTCCGGGTGGCTGAGCTCCAGCCGGTCGCGGTCCGGGAACCGGCACCGGAAAACGAGGGCCTCCTCTCCCTCGGGACGGATCGTGAGCCGCTCTCCCTCGAGCCGCCAGGTGCCCCGGGTCACCTCCGTGCCCTCCGCGGTGCGCACGGTGGAGGTGTAGGTCCCGTCCCCCCGGACCGTGAGGTCGACGGAGAGCTCCGCCGAGCGGAGGCGCCAGGAACCCACGATCCCCCCCGCCGCGGGAGCCGGGGCGGGAGGCTTCGGCGCGGGGCCGGGGGCGGGGCCGATCGCCGGGTACTCCCCCTTGGGGAAGTAGCGGAACCGCTGCCGGATGGTCTGCCGGCCGGAGCCGCGCACGTTCTCGCCGTCCTCCGACCTCTGGGGCGGGACGGTGACCTCGAGCGTCACGCGGGTGGAGATGTACTTGCCGGGGTCGAGGAGGTAGACGGTCTCGCCCTCCCCCTCGGCGTGGAAGGCGAGGCCGAGGTTCCGGAAGGTGATCTTCCACCGGTGGGTCAGGCGGGCGCTCCGGAACCTCTTCACCCGGCCCAGTTCCGCCAGCCGGCAGGTCACCGTTCCCTCCACGGGACCCCCCACTCCCAGGAGGGGGGCGAGGGCCCGGAGCCGCCGGGGGGTGAGCGTCCACTCCTCGCCCACCGCCACGGGGCGGCCGGGGTCGAAGGGGGCGTCCACGGCGAGGCGCTCCGCCACCTGCGCGCGGACGGCCTCGCCGGCCTCCCCGGCGAGGGCCCGCACCCGGAAGCCGCCGCCCGCGGCCTCCGCCTCGAGGATCCGGTCCGGGAGGGGAAGGGGGGAACGGGTCTCCTCGCCCGTCTTCGGGTTCCGGGTGATCTTCTCGAGGCGGACCGTCCGGATCCGGACCGTGCGGTAGCGGGTTCCCTCGGTGGCGAGCACCTGGAAGGCGGTGGTGGAGGCCAGGCCCTGCTCCACGGTGAAGGGGCCGCTGTCCGCCGTGAACCGGAGACTCCAGCGGTTCTCGAGGAGCCTCTCCCGGGTCTCGCCCTCCCGCCAGCGCGGCGCCAGGGAGACGCGTTCCCCGCCCGCTCCCTCCCCGAACCGGGCGGCGGTCTCGAAGACCAGGACGAAGGGGACCAGGGGCCGGCCGTCCGCGGCGCGGAAGTTCTTCCTCGTCTCGCTGTTCAGGCCGAGGGCGTAGCGCCGGCCGGGCTCCACCTCGACGGTGAGGACCAGGGTCCGGGGGCCGGTGAAGCGGGGGCCTTCCGTGACGGCGGGAAACGCGCCCCGGTCCGTGCGCACGAAGGACCAGGTGTCCGTCCGCATGTCCTCGCTGAACCGCACCCGGATCGTAAGCCGGGGCCCCGTGACGCCCGTGGCGCCCGAGGCGGGCGTCGTCTCCACCACGGTGGGTCCCTCCGCGGCGAGGAGCGGCGGGGAGAGCGCGAGCAGGCCCGCCAGGAGGAACAGGGTGGCGCCGAGAACACACTTTCCGAGAGGGTGGCGGATGAGACGCATGCCGACGAGTCCTCCTTCCCGTGAAGACACGAGGAGGCATTCTCCACGAGCGGCGCCTTTCACGCAACAGGTTCGCATCCGCGCCAGGGGGTGGTCTCCGGGGAGGCCGGCCGCCCCGTCCATTGCCCCGCCGGCCTTCCGGGTCTTCGCGCCGCGGGAGGATCGGGGGGGGGCCGGGACCGCGGTCCCGGCCTACAATCGTTCCGGTATCCGGTTTCCCGATCCGGGGAAGGAGCGAGGACCATGCGCAGGATCCTTTTGCTCGTCTGTCTCGTGGGTCCGGCGGCGGCGGGGGCCGGGCCGGCCGTCCCCGGGTCGCGTCCGAAACCCCTCTGGCTGGTCGTCACCCGGCCGGCCCTGGCGGGGGCCGCGGCCCCCCTCGCCGCGCACCGGCGGGCGGAGGGCTTCGAGACCGTCGTCACCACGAAGCCCGTGGCCACGGCGATCGCCGGGGCGCCCCGCCCGCCGGCCTTCGTGCTCCTCCTGGGAGACGACGAGGCGGGGCGGGAGGATGCCCCGTGGTACGTCCCGGCCCGGCGACTGCCCAAGACCCGGTGGGGGCCGTTCCAGGACCGGGAGTTCGCCTCGGACGCGGCCTGGGGGGACCTCGACGGCGACCTGCTCCCGGACCTGCCGGTGGGCCGGATCCCCGCCCGCACCGAGGCCGAAGCGGAGCGGATCGTGGCGAAGATCCTCGCGTTCGAGAAGCGTCGCCCCGCGGCCTCGGATCTCCGGCTGGTCGTCTGGGGCGGAGCCACGCTCTTCGGAAAGGTCGCCGACGCCCTGGCCACGGGTTTCCTCACCGGCACCCTGCGGCGCTACGCCCCCCGGTGGCTCGGGGCCTGGGTCATGTCCTCGATCCCCGGGAGTCCCTTCTGCGGCTGGCCCGCGGACCAGCCGGCGACGTTCGCGGCGGAGATGCGGCGCGGGGCCCTGCTCACCGCCATCGTGTCGCACGGGAGCCCGGACCACGCCTTCGGCATGCGCACGAAGGACGGGAGGAGGGTCACCTTCGGCGCCGGGGACGTGGCCGGGCGGGGGAGCACACCCTCTCCCACGCCCCCGCTCGTCATCCTGGCCTGCTCCTGCGGGAAGCTGGATCGCCCGGAGCCCTGCCTGGCGGAGAAGCTGCTCTCCCATCCCGCGGGCCCCGTGGCGGTGGTGGCCGCCACCACCGAGTCGCACCCCCTCCCCAACATCTTCTCCGCCCGGGCCATGCTCCAGGCCCTCGGCCGCCGCCGGAAGCGCCTCGGGACCCTCTGGCTCGACGCGCTGAGAAGGATGGTGAAGACCCGCGACTTCCTGCTGGAAGCCGTCCTCCGGGGCGTGGAGGGATCGAGCGGAGAGGAGACCGACGTGGTGAAGCTCGAGCGGGACCAGGCGCTCCTGTACGCGGTCTTCGGAGACCCCGCCACGCGGCTCGAGATGCCGGATGCGCTCGCGGTCTCCGTGACGCGGACGGAGAAGGGACGGCGCTTCGAGGTCGTCCGCCCGCGCGGCGCCGACCGTCTGACCGTCTGGATCCGGCCTCCCCCGGTGCGGTTTGCGCCCGGGGTCGGGACCGTCCCGGACCGCCGGACGGCCACGGCCCGGTTCCGGGAGGCGAACCGGTCCCTCGCCTACCGCCTCGTGGCGTCGTACGGCCCGCGGGACGCCTGGAGGGGCGAGGTGGCGGAGGCCGGGGACATCCGCCTCGTGGCCACCGGCCCCGGCGTCTTCGCGGCGGCCGTGATCCCGGAGTGAGCGGGGCGGGGCCGGTCGCCCCTTCAGCGGATGGTGAAGGCGTGCCGGAGGGCGCGGGGAGCGCCGTCCCGGGTCCAGGAGAGGTGCAGCACGTAGGTGCCGGCGGCGAGCGGCGCCTTCGGCAGGAGCACGGCCCGGAGGGCCGCGTGGTTCGTCCGGAGCTCGCGGCCCCGGGCGTCGTTCCGGAAGCAGGGCACCGCCCGGCCCCGGCAGGTGAGCTCCGCCCGGAGGTTCTTCACCACCTCCCCCCCGTAGAACGCCACCGTCACCGGCACCCCCGCGGGACCGCGCGCCCCCGCGGGCCGCGGGTCGGGACGGTCCGGGCTGTAGGTCCCGGAGATCCAGGGGGAGCTCCCGCCGGGAAAGATCACGGGGCCCTGCTCCCGGAAGGGCCGGCGCTTTCCGCACTCCGTGTGGATCCAGACCCGGTCGGCGGCGGCCGCGATCCCGATCTCGGTCACGGTGGGGTCGATGAGCTCCATGCGGTGGAGGAGGCTCGAGAGGTGGCCCTCGATCGCGACGACGGGGCCCCCGGGTCCGCGGTAGCCGAGGGAATCGAGGCCGGCGCGGGCCCCCTCCTCCGTGTAGCCCGGGCGGGAGGGGTCCTCCCGGTGGGCGGTGGTGTCGTTTCGCAGACCGTAGCGGAGGTGGAGCATGGCCCGCCGGGACGCGTCCTCGTGCAGCGCCACGGGAGGAACGTTCAGCCCGGCCCGGACGCGGTTCAGGAAGGCGAGGGCCCGGGCGACCTCCCGCCAGCGGGGAAAGATCTCCGCGGAGGGCGGCCGGGACTCCCGCCGGACCGCGATCCGCCCTCCCGCCTCGTCCGTCTCCAGGCGGAAGCGATCCCCCCCGATCACGAGGTTCGGGGCCACGGGGTGGAAGAAGGTGCCGCGGGCGTCCGTGATCACGTCGCGGTGGGGGGTGAGGAAGGAACCGTTGGCGTCCCGGTCGAGGAAGAGCACCTTCCGGCCGCCGATGCGTCCCCGGCGCGCGTCCAGGTCGACGGCGAGCCACCGCCCGCACCGCGAATCCCTCGAGAGGGCGAGATGCCGCTCCCCCTTCCCGTCGAGGGGCACGGCGAAGGCCTTCCCCTCCCGGAGGAGCCGCCCCCCGAAAAGGAGCCGGCCCTCCCGCTCCGTGAACCGCAGGGGCTCCTTCCGGCCGAGGAGCCGCAGGGGGCGGCCGGGGCCCACGGGCACGGCCCGGTGGGGGAGCGCGAGCCGGGCCTTCGGGGAGAGGGTGATCTCCCCGAGCGCCTGCCACGGGTCCGCGCCCCGGGACGCGGCGGGGAGGACCAGGGCGCCGAGGGCCAGGCAGAGCCAGAGCGGTTTTCTCACGGGTTTCTTCCGGGTGGCCGGTTGCGGTCCCCGCCCACCCCCTTAGAATAACCGTAAC
>JAOZQC010000065.1:8513-10485 GCA_029932425.1 Planctomycetota bacterium
CGCGATGACGCGCATCGGCCTCGCGCCTCCCGTCCCTCCGAGGCCGGTCCGTCCCGAACCCCCGCCGCCCCGGCCCCGCGGGCTCCTCTTCCTGGTCGTCCTGGGGCTCTCCCTGGGGGTGGGGGGGGCCGCCCGCGCCGGGGTCCGGAAGGACACGCGGCTCGGCTACCGCATCACGATCCCGCACGGCTGGCGGGAGATCCCGGTGAAGATCTCCGAGAAGTGGATCGTGGCGAAGTACGTCTCCCCGAAGGAGTACTTCGCGAGGGACGATGTGGGCTGGACCGTCTCCTTCAAGCCCGACCTGAGGGTGATCGTCTTCCCGTTCTCCGTGACGAAGGGTGAGCGGGTGAAGGAGACCCGGGAGAAGGTGGGCGGCGGGGAGGTGGTCTTCCGGGAGCTGAGGAACCCCTACCGTGACTACAAGGACTACCTGAAGCGTACCTACTCGGGGGGCGGCTGGTACATCAGCCGGGAAGAGGACAAGAAAAAAAAGGACCTCTCGTGGACGCTCCTCGAGATCAAGGTGGAGAAGCTCGCCCGCTCCGGGAAGAAGCGCCTGGTGGCGGGGGTGTTCCACGCCGAGGACGCCGACTACGTGGTGCAGTTCGAGCTCCTGGAGGAGAGCTACCCGAAGCTCAAGAACTCGGTGTACGCCTGCCTGAACTCCTTCCGGTTCCTTCCCCGGGAGGGTTCCCTCGCCCCGGAGACCACGGGCGGCCCGCGGCGGACCGAGGACGAGAGCAAGCTCCGCCCCGAGGAGCGGAAGAAGCGCCGGGAGGCCCTCCAGCGGGTCGCCTTCGAGAGGGCGGTTTCCGGCCTCCCGAAGGGCTGGGACCACTTCGAGTACCGGGGGCGCTTCCTGGTCCTCTCCCACGTGGACCGCAGGTACGCGAAGATGATCTGCCGGCACGGGGACCGGGTCTGGAACTGGATCGACAGGCACTTCGACTTCCTCGGCGACGAGTACGTCCGGCCCGTGATCGTCCGGATCTGCGAGAACCCCGAGGAGGAGAGGGCCTACCACGACTCCCCGGGAGGCTGGTTCCTCTCCTCCGGCGCGGAGGTGGTCCTCTCGAAAGGGGAGGGGCGCTCGTTCTTCGGGTCGCCGTTCGCCGAGTTGAACCGGCGCATCCTCTCGAACTACTTCCGCGACAAGGATCCGGACCTCTACTGGGCCCTTCCCTCCTGGTTCCAGTGGGGCCTGGACCGGCTGGTGGGAGCCGCCTGGACCCTGAAGCGGGGGACCCTCGTCTTCCCGGAGGACACCGGCCAGCGGGCCGGCGTGGCCCGGGCGCGGGGCCGGGGGGAGATCCGGGGGATCCGCGCGCTCCTCACCTCGTCCCGCTCGGAGGTGGGGGCCTCCTACTCCGACCAGACCGGCGCCCTGGTCCGGTTCTTCCTGCTGGGACCCGGGCGCCGGATGAAGCACGGCAGGGACTTCCTGCGCCGCTACCTCCACGCGGTGAAGGAGTACGCCCTGGAGCGCCGGAAGAAGGAGGAGGCCGAGGCGAAGAAGGCCGAGCCGCGGAAGGAGCCGCAGACGGAGGAGGAAGAGGAGGAGGAGTTCCGGCGCCGCCACCAGGCGCGCCGGGACTGGGAGAAGGCGGAGAAGGAGCATCTCACCGCGATCTTCCGCAGGGCGTTCTCCGACGGGACGGAGGCGACCTGGAAGACCCTCGATACCGCGTTCCGCTCGTACCTCGCGGGCCGGAGATGATCGGCGCCGGGGCGGCGGCGCGGGGGGACCCGGGGATTCGGGAAACCGCGGGCCGGGGGATGCGTATGTAGAAGGGGAACGATACGGCCCGTCGAGGACTCCGGGAAGGGAGGAGACTCATGACATCCAGGACGATGGCGGCGATCCCGGCCGTGCTGCTGGCGGTCGCCGGGCTCGCGCTCGCGGACGTGGGCGCCTACCACGTGGACGAGCAGTACGGGTACAAGGTCCGGACCCCGAAAGGCTGGGAGC
>JAOZQC010000552.1 GCA_029932425.1 Planctomycetota bacterium
CCGGGTCCAGGGCGAGAAGGCGCGGGCGGAGGAGACCGCCGCCCGCACCCGCCGCCTCACCGCCCGGATCGACGCCCTGATCGACGGGGTCATGGAGGCCTGGCTCGGCCGGGCGGAGGCGGTCACGGGGGAGATCCGGACCGCGAACCGGAAGCTCCAGGAATCCCTCCGCAGGATCCGCGCGCGCACCGACGTCGCCCGGAACTTCGTCCGGGCGATGTCCCTCCTCGACCGCGTCACCCGCGCGCTGGAGGGCCTCCTCGGGCGGCGGTGATCCGGCCCGCCCACCCGCGGCTCACGCGGGCGGGGCGCGGCGCGTCACGTAGGTGGAGAGGGCCTGGGTGGCCCGATCGATCCGCCGGAACACGGGGACCCCCGCCACCTCCATCAGCGTGACCATGGGATCGTAGAGACGCCCGGAGTCCACGCAGACCACCAGGGGCTTCCTCGTCTCGCGGGCGATCCGGATCAGGCCGTTCGGGACCGAATCCTCCCGCGTGATGTCGTCGTCGTGCCCCTCGCCCTTCGGCAGCGTGTTCAGCGCCGGGGTGCATGGGAGCGGCGAGGCGATGACGCAATCCACCTCCTCGTCCTCGGTGACGGCGCGCACGATCTCCAGGAAGTTCGCGGTGGGCGTCACGGGGGTGGTGTCGAGGGGGTTCTTGGCGGTGACGATGGCCCGGGGGAGGTTCGCCTGGATCCGGGCCTTCGTCTCGGCGGAGAACCGCGCCAGCTCGAGGTCGAAGAGCCGGTCGGCGGCCACCGTGCACTCGAAGCCCGCGTTGGAGACGATCCCCACCCGGTTGCCGAGCGGGGGCCGGTCCTTCAGGAAGGAGAACGTCTTCAGGTAGTCCTCGAACGTGTTGAGCGTCTCCGCGTGGATGACGCCCACCTGCGCCAGGACCTCGCGGGCCACCTCGAAATCGCCGGCCATCGCCGCGGTGTGGGAAGCGGCGGCGGCGGTGCCCTCGGCGGTGCGCCCGGCCTTGAACATGATCACCGCCCGGCCGCCGGCGACCACCTCCCGCGCCGCCTCCAGGAAGCGCCGCCCGGCGTAGGGACGGAAGCCCTCCAGGTAGATGGCGAACACGTCCACCTCGGGATCGTCCTTCAGGTACTCCAGGTAGTCGTTCACCGTGAGGTCGATCTGGTTCCCGAAGGAGATGGCGTACCGGGGCCGGATCGTCCGCTCGAAGTTCGACGTCTGGGCCACGAGGTACGCGCCGCTCTGGCTGATGAGGGCCACGTTCTCCCCCCGGGCCTCCACGAAGTCCACCTTCCAGGGCGGCAGGAAGAACGTGTTGTACCCGCCGGACCGGGAGTAGATCCCCAGGCAGTTCCCGCCGTTCACCACCACCCCTCCGTCCGGGGTCACGTGCGACTTGGCGAGGATCTCCCGGAGCCGGGCCTCCCGCTCGCGCCCCTCCTCCGTCTCCGCGAAGCCCCCGGAGATGAGGATCACGGACTCCACCGCCCGGCGCACCACCATGTCCTCGAGGAGGGGAAGTGCGGCTTCCGCGGGCACCGACACCACGGCCAGGTCCACGCGCTCGGGGAGCTCGTCGAGGCTTTTCACCGCCTTCACCCCCGCCACGCTCGCGGCCTCCGGGTGGAGCACGTAGAGGTGCTCCCGGGCGACGCTGCTGTCGGCGACCAGGTTGTCGAGGATGATGCGGCCCGGGTTCTTCTTCCGCTCCGAGGCCCCCGCCACGAGCACGGACCGGGGCCGGAGCAGCTTCTCGATCTTCGCGATGGGCCGGGGGGTCTCGGAGATCTTCTCGTCGTCGAACCGGAGGAGCCCGTCCACCGCCACCAGGCGGCGGTCCTCCGTGACCACCACGGGGTTCAGCTCCATCTCGTGGATGGTGAAGCGGCTCTCGGGATTGCGCGGGCTGTAGCGATCGGCGAGGTCCCGCAGGGCCTCCAGCAGCTCCACGAGCTGGTCCTCCTCCACCAGGGGACGGGGAACGCCCCGCACGTGCCCGGCGAGCGGCTGGCAGATGGCCGGCTGGCGGATCATCTCCCGGATCGCGTTCCGGTCCAGGCCGAACGTGGAGCGGACGGCCAGGCCCTTCCCCGCGGTGAACTCCTTCGCGAAGAACTCCGTGAAGAGCCCCCCCGCCCCGAAGGTGACCACCGGCCCGAAGAAGGGATCCTGCTTCAGCGCGGCCAGGACCTCGTGCCCGAAGGTCTGGCGGAAGGCGATCTTCTCCGCCACCATCACGCCGTGGAAACCCGCCTCCGGCAGGTTCTCGCGGACGGCGTCCCGGATGGAGCGGTAGGCCCGGATCACGTCCTCCACCGTGTTGCGGGCGAAGCGCACCCCCCCCACGTCCGACTTGTGGGCGATGTGGGGCGAGACCACCTTCACCACCACCTCCGGCGTCCGGATGAGGGCGAGGGAATCGGGATCGAAGGCCTCGAGCTGGGGAATGTAGACCTGCGAGGGGGCGTTCAGGCCCATGGAGAGCAGCACCCAGTAGACCTCGAACTCGTAGAGGAAGCGGCGGCCCTCGGCGAGGGCCTTCTCGAAGGTCCGGTCGATCCGGTCGAAGCGGGACGCCGCGGGGATGTCCATGGTTCTCCTCGTGGCCGGTGCGGGCATCGGGTCCGGCGCGCCCCTCACCTCACGGGCAGGCCCGCGCTGTTTCTTCCGCCGGGGGAGGCGGATCCTCCCCCGCCGGCCGCGGTCCGCGGCCGG
>JAOZQC010000553.1 GCA_029932425.1 Planctomycetota bacterium
TGGGTGGTGGAGGAGGCCCGCGCCGGGCCGGTGAGCACCGGCGGCAACCGCCTCCGGGTGCGGATCCGCACTCCCGGCGATCCGGAGCGAGACCTGGTGATCGATCTCGAGGAGCAGTCGGGATGGCTCGTGGCCGGGGTCTCGAGGGCGGGCTTCGCCGGGGTGCTCGACGCCCGGCGCCGGGCCGAGGTCCGGAACGCCCTCATCGGCTTCTACAAGTCGGCGGGCGTCCAGGTGGTCCGGGAGCAGGTCCGGGCGGCCCTGGGCACGGGGCCCGTCTCCTTCGACATCGCGCGCGAGGGGCTGCGGATCTGGCCCGGCGACGACTTCGACGAGGAGATCCTCTACCCGCTCGACGGCGAGCGGCCCTTCGCCCCGGTGGGGTCTCCCGGGGGAACCCGGGCCCCGGTCCGCCGCCTGGAGCCGGAGGACGTCTACTTCACCCGCCGGGCCGTCACCTGGCGGGAGTGGCTCCGCGCGTGGGCGAAGGGCGCCCGCTCGCCTCTCCTCCCCGGGTTTCGTATCCTGCCCGCGGATGAACCGGGAGGTGATGCATGAGGACCGCGGCCTTCGCTCTCTTCCCCCTGCTCCTGCTGTCGTCGGCGGCGGCGGCGGGACCGGAGCCGGCGTCCGTCTTCGGCGACCGCATGGTGCTGCAGAGGGGGCGGCCCGTGCCGGTGTGGGGAAAGGCCGTGCCCGGCGAGAGGATCACCGTGCGGATCGGCTCCCGGTCGGCGAGCGGCCGGGCGGGACGGGACGGCCGGTGGCGCGTCCGGCTCCCGGCGCTGGCGGCGGGCGGTCCCGCGAAGCTCGTGATCCACGGTGCGAAGAGCGGCACCACCGTCCTCCGGGACGTGCTGGTGGGGGAGGTGTGGATCTGCTCGGGGCAGTCGAACATGGCCTGGCCCGTGTCCCGGGCGCTCGACGGGTCGCAGGAGGTGAAGGCGGCCCGGTACCCGGGGATCCGCCTGCTCACGGTGCCGCGGAGGGCCGCCTTCCGCCCCCAGGAGACGTTCCCGGCGCGGTGGTTCCGCTGCGACCCGAAGACGGTGGGGAGCTTCAGCGCGGTGGGCTACTTCTTCGGCCGGGAGATCCACCGGCGTCTGCGGGTACCCGTGGGGCTCATCAACACGTCCTACGGGGGCACGCCGGTGGCGGCCTGGACCCCCGGGGCGGCGCCCGGCCCCGCTTCGGGAAAGGCGAACCCCCGGCAGCCCTCCACCCTCTACAACGCCATGGTGGCCCCGCTGGTGCCCCTCGCCTTCCGCGGGGTGGTCTGGTACCAGGGGGAGTCGGACGCGGGCCGGGCCCGGCGCTACCGCGATCTCTTTCCCGGGATGATCGAGAAATGGAGGAAGGCCTTCGGCCAGGGAGACTTCCCCTTCTACTTCGTCCAGCTCGCGAACTTCCGGGCGAGGAGGGCGGAGCCCGGGGAGAGCGCCTGGGCGGAGCTCCGGGAGGCGCAGCTCCTCACCCTCGGCCGGGTGCCGAACACGGGGATGGCGGTGGCGATCGACATCGGGGAGGAGAAGAGCATCCACCCGAGGAACAAGCAGGAGGTGGGGCGGCGCCTCGCCCTGTGGGCCCTGGCCCGGGACTACGGCCGCAAGGTGGAGTGCTCCGGGCCCCTCTACGCGGGCCACGAGCGGCGGGGGAGCGCGGTGGTCGTCCGCTTCACGCACGCGGAGGGCCTCGCGGCGAAGGGCGGGGGGCGGCTCCGGGGCTTCGCGCTGGCGGGCGAGGACGGAAAGTTCCGGTGGGCGGAGGCGCGGATCGAGGGGGAGACGGTGGTGGTCTCCCATCCTTCCGTGAAGAAACCCGCGGCCGTACGCTACGACTGGGCGGACAACCCGGACGGGAACCTGGTGAACGGGGCGGGCCTTCCCGCCTCGCCCTTCCGCACCGACGATCGGCCGGGCGTCACGGGGCGGTGACGTCCGGCTCCAGCCGGGCCAGGAGCCGCTGGACCTGCTCCTCGAGCCTGCGGTGGCGTTCCTCCAGCTTCTCGAGGTCCTTCCGGAGCTCCGCCGTCTCCGACTTCTCCCCGGGATCGCCCCGGATCTTCAGGATGAGCCGCCGGTAGAAGGGGTGCTCCTGCTCGGGGGCGGAGCTCAGGAGGCGCTCGAGGACGGGCACCGCCTCCTTCGCGCGGAGGGCGGCCAGGGCCCCCGCCGCGGCCCGGCGGACCCGGGGACGCGGGTCGCGGCAGGCGTCGGAGATCTCCTCCACCGCCCGGTCCCGCCAGCGCCGGTCCGCGTAGCGGGCGGCCGCGGCGTAGGCGGAGAGGGCGATGTGCGCGGAGTCGTCCTTCTCCGCCCCGTAGCCCACGCGGCCGCGGAGGATCTCCAGGGCGGCCTCCGTGCGCGTCTCCGCCAGCCCCCGGAGCGCCCCGGAGCGGACGAGTCCCCGGTAGCCCTCGTCGTCCGCGGCCGCCCGGAGCCGGGCCAGGTGGGCCTCGCCCCGCTGGGCCCCCAGCGCCACCAGGGCGGCGTCCGCCGTGAGGTAGGTGGGATCGCCGTCGAGGACGGCCTCGAGAGCGGCCGCGAGGCGGGGGTCCCGGTAGGTGCCCGCCTTCTCGATCACGGCGCGCAGCACGCGCGGGTCCCGCTCCGCGGAGAGCATGCGGGCGAGGATCTCCGGGGCGAGGGGATGGCGGGAGTCGCCCACGGCCTCCGCCATCATGATCCGTGCCCCCCAGAAG
>JAOZQC010000554.1 GCA_029932425.1 Planctomycetota bacterium
GTCGGGAACGGCGCGCAGGCCCGCCCGGGCCGCGGCGGCGAGGATCGACTCCGTGGGCACCCTCTCGGGGTCCGCGGTGACCTCCAGGCGGCCGCGCAGGACGTCGAAGGAGAGATCCTCCCCGTCCGGGAGGAGCGGGGCCAGCGCCGCGCGCCGCGCCTTCACCTCCTCCACGCAGTCGAGACCTTCCACGCGAAAGGACCGGGCGTTCATGTCGCCTCCGGAGAACGGGACCGGAAAAACTCCAGGATTCCATCATCTGATGGAATAATGAAGTAATAAACCGGCGGATGCCCGGCAAGACCGGGCATCCGCGGATCGAGGTGCACCATGGCCCACGACGCGATCACCACCGCCTGCCCCCCCGGCCCCGCCCTCGAGGAGCGACCGCTCATGACGGAGGCGCAGGCCCGGTCCCTGGAGCGCACCTTCAAGGTCCTGGCCAACGGCACCCGCCTCCGGATGCTCCACGCCCTCCTCCGCCGGGGGGAGCTCTGCGTGAACGACCTGGCCGCCCTGCTCCGCCTGGCCCCCACGGCGGTCTCCAACCAGCTCCGGCTCCTGGCCGCGGGGGGCATCGTGGACTACCGGCGGGAAGGGCAAAAGCTCTACTACCGGGTCCTCGACCCCTGCACCGCGTCCCTCCTCGACCACGCCTGGTGTCACACCGAATGCTCTGAAGCAAGAGCGTGACGCGCGGATGTCGACCCTCGTGTTCATGAAGGTGCTGGAGCGGAATCCCGCCCGCTTCGACCGGCGGATGCGAGCCCTCACGTGGGGCAGGATCGACCGGATCAGGCGGGAGATAGCCTCTTCCTTCGTGAGGCCGAACACGGACGTCCTGGAAATCGGTTGCGGGACCGGGGCCCTGGCGGCCCTCATGCCCAACGCGGGGCTCGCGTGGTGGGCATCGACGTCTCTGACGCCATGCTGGCTGTGGCGCGCCGGAACGCTCCCGCGGTCGAGTTCCTCCATCTCGGTGCTTCCGAGATCGCCCTTTTGGGGGAGGCCTCCTTCGACGTCGTCGTCGCTGCGTTCGCGTTCAGCGAGCTGACCCGGACCGAGCTCGAATACGTGCTGGCTGCTGCGGCAAGGGTCCTCCGCGATGACGGCCGGCTCCTGGTGGCCGACGAGGTGCCTCCGGTGGCAACGCGTTCTTTCCCGCCTGCTGAGGTGGCCCTTCGCCGCGCTCACGACGCTCCTGGCGCAAGGCACCACCCATCCCATCGCCGGGATCGAAGAACAGATGGTCCGGGCGGGATTCCATCCGGTGTTCCAGTGCCGCTTCCCGTTTGGAACGCTCGCCTTGTTGGTGGCGGAGAAGACATGATACGGATGTTTCTCCATGCCGCTTGGCTCCTGTTCGGCCGCCTCTTCCCCTTTCCGACGGAGCCCGACCTGCGCCGCGTGGGGACTCCCCGTCGCTCCTCTCCCGTTCTCGTGACCTGCAACTCGGCGCACACCGTTCGGAAGGTGGCCCGGACCCTCGAGCGCGCGGACATGGATACGTGGTTGCTGGTGGCTCCCACGAAAGGGATCAATGTCTGGTGCGCAGCGGCGGGGGGCCTCTTCACGGCCGACACGGTCGTCTCGATCCTCAGAACGAGCGGGATCGAAAGGGAGGTCGACCACCGGAGCCTCGTGCTTCCCCAGCTCGCCGCTTCGGGGGTGAACATCGGTGCGTTGAGGGAGCGCTCCGGCTGGCGGGCTCACTTCGGTCCGGTGGACGTCGCGCATCTTCCGGATCACCTTCGGAGCCCTCGGACGCGCCTGGAGCGCGAGCACCGGCGGGTGCGGTTTCCGTTGCGTGACCGTATCGTCATGGGGACGAATCTCGGATTCACCACGCTGCTGTGGCTGATCGTTCCCCTGCTCGTCATCTCGGTCTGGGTCCGTGGTTTCCTGGGGAAGGCCGTCGCTCTCGGGTGAGGAAGCGTGTCCGGATTCCCGGAATAGACGGCATGTCTCACCCGGCGTGGAGGCGTCGGCTCCAAGCTCCTTCGGGGAAGAAGCTTCCGCCGGCGCCTGGGTTCCGCCGTCCACGACAGGCGGTTTTCGGCCTGCCTTCTCCCCCGTGTCGGTTTCTCCGGGAAGCTGCTTTGTTCGTCCGGTATCCGGCCTCCGGTCACGGGGGCGCGCGGGGCCCCGTGAGCATCGCATCGCCGGGTGAGCCCGGTCCGGGCCGAGTCCACCGCAATCGCGGCCGTCTCGTGACCCAGCCGATCGAACGCCCGTCCGTCCCCGGTCTCGAAGCGAAGCCCTTGTCTCGCCTCCTCGTCCCGGATCACGGTGCCCGAGATCTCCTCCGGCTCCCCGTCGAGCGGGGTGCCGGAATCGGAGCCGGGGGCGAACAGGTCCCGCCGGAACCGGGTCCGGCCCTCCGGTCCCCTCACCGTGAACTCCGCCGTGAGGGGACCCCTCCCGTGCCGCGGGACGGGAAGCAGGATCTCCCGGACCACCGTCTCGCCGGGATCGAGCCGGACCCGCAGCCGCACCAGCCGTCCCCGGACCCGCCGCGCCCTTCCCCGGAGGAGGTCCCGGTGGCCGCGGACCCGGGCCTTCACCCGGAAGAGGATCGGGCGGTCCGTGTCGTTTCGGAGCTCCACCGCCCCGCGGACGGGCTCTCCGGGCGCGGCCACGGTGTCGAAGCAGCGGTACGAGAAGCCGGGATGTTCCCGGGACGGCTCGTCACCGTGGGT
>JAOZQC010000555.1 GCA_029932425.1 Planctomycetota bacterium
AAGGTCGGAGCAGCAGGGGGAGACCCGGCCGCTCCAGAGCACCACGAGCTGGTTCGCCACGAACTGGCAGAGTCCCTCGGGGCGCCGGGACGGGCGCCCCAGCCCCAGGTCCCGGCTTCCGTCCCAGGTGTGGGGATACCGGGGCGTGTAGTGGTCCACCCGCTCCGCCACCGCGCGGAACCGGTCGTCGAGGACCGGGTCCGGCTCCGTGAAGATGGAGATGAGCCAGGTGCGCACGGGTCTTCCGCGCCGCTCGTTCTCCTCGAGGAAGCTCTCCACGTTCTCCATCACCTGCTCGTAGCGGGCCCCGATCCGGATCCTCTCGAACTCCTCCCGGGTGCCCCCGTCCATGGAGAAGCGCACGTGGTCCACGGCCCCGCTCTCGAAGACGGCGTCCCGCTTCTCCCCCCGGAGCCGCGTGGCGTTCGTGGTGAGGCGCACCTCGCGGAAGGCGGCGCCGTCGCGCTTCGCCCGGGCGATCTCCTCGAGGAAGGACCCGAAGTCGGGATGGAGCAGGGTCTCCCCGCCGTTGTGGAGCTCCAGGTACCGGATGGAGAAGCGATCCCGGTCCCGGATCTCGTCGAGGACCCGGCCCAGGGTCTCCCGCGTCATGAATCCGCGGTTCCCCCGGTGGTCCAGGATGCAGAACCGGCACCGGAGGTCGCAGATGGAGGTGAACTCCAGGTTCAGCCGGTCGAGGTGCACGCGCCGGCCGCGGAGGTTCAGGTGGAGGTAGACCCAGCGCCGCATCCGGCGATCGATGCCGTACCACGTCCGGAGCGCGGCGTCCTTGACCCTGGATCTCATGTTCATGCGGGGGGGCATTCTACCGGCGATGCCCGGAAACCCGGAACGAGCACCTTCTCCCGGGAACCGGGCGCCCCCCCCGGGGAACCCGCAGGGCGGAGGGTGCCCCCCGGCCCGCGGTTCTCACCGGGCTTCCCATCGGGCGCGGGCGCCGGCGCTCCGTCGCTTCCCCCCCGGGCGTTCCCGGGCGCGCGGGGTCCGCGGTCCCCCGCCGGAGAGGGCCGGGCGCGGGGAGGACGGCCCCCCCCGGGGGCATCCCGATCCGGTGCGCGGACGCCCGGGCGCCGGGGGGCGCACGCCCCTCCCGCCGGGGCCGATGGCGGGGGGCCCCACCGCGGGGGGCGGCGGGATCCGGCGAAAACCGTGCGTCCTGATGAGAAATGCGGTCTAGAAAGGAGCCCTCGGCTTCGCGCGCACGCCGGAGGAGAAGAGGCGGGTGGGAACGGGATCATGACGGAGAGCGGAGAGACCGGGCGCCGGACGGGGAGCCTCCGCCGGCTCTTCGGGGACTCCCTGGTCTACGGCCTGGGACGGTTCGCGGGTTACCTCGCGGCCCTCGTGCTCATGCCCGTCTACACCCGTTACCTCTCCGTGGAGAGCTACGGGATCCTGGAGAACCTCTTCGTCGCCGCCAGTCTCCTCGCCGCCCTCCTCCCCCTCGGCCTCCCCTCCGCCCTCCAGCGCTTCTGGTTCCTGGCGAAGGACGCCCGGGACCGGGCGGTGACGGTGGGCACCGCCTACCTCTCGGTGCTGGCGCTCCTTTTCGTCTCCCTGCCCGTCCTCCTGCTCGCGGCCCCCGCGGCCTGCCGCGCCTGGTTCGGGGACGAGCGCGCGGCCGGCGCCCTCCGCCTGGCCGTGCTCACGCTCCTCCCCTCTTCCCTCATGGTCCTCTCCTTCGCGCTCCTCAAGTCGCGCTTCCGGGCCGGGCGCTTCGGGGTGTGCTCCGTCGTGCAGGTCGTCCTCCTCGCCGCCCTGAACACCTGGTTCGTGGCGGGCGCGGGGCTCGGCGTCACCGGCGTCTTCCTGGGCGGCCTCCTGGCGGCGGGGGCCACGGCGGGGCTCGCGCTCTGGTTCGCCCGCGGGGACCTGGCCTTCCGGTTCCGGCTCTCCCGCCTGCGCCCCCTGCTCGCCTACGGCCTCCCCCTCGTGCCCGCCACGGTGGCCTTCTGGGCGCTCGGGTACTGCGACCGGTACCTCGTCACGGGCCTCGCCGGCCTCCGGGCCGTGGGTCTCTACTCCGCGGGGGCCAAGATCGCCGGCGTGCTCCTTTTCGTGAACTTCGCCACCACCACCGCCTTCGTGCCTCTCGCCCTCGAGGCCGCGGGCCGCCCGGGCGCGAAGCGCTTCTACGCCCGCGCGCTCACGGCCTACGCCTGCACCGCGGCGGCGGGGGCGCTGGCGCTCTCCGCCTTCTCCCGGGAAGCGCTGGGCGTGCTCGCCCCCGCCGCCTACCTGGGCGGGTACCGGGTGGTGCCGTGGCTGGCCACCGGCCTGCTCCTCGCGGGGTGCGCCCCCATCGTGAACATCGGCCTGCACATCGTCCGGCGGACCCATCACGTCACCTGGATCGCCCTGGTCGCGGCCGCGGCGAACGTCCTGCTGAACCTCCTCCTCATCCCGCGCTTCGGCATCGTGGGGGCGGCCGCCGCCACCACCCTCGCCTACCTCCTCATGACCGTCCTCTACCACGCCGTGTCCCGGAGGCTCTACCCCATCCGGTTCCCGGGGGGGAAGCTCCTCCGCCTCGCCTTCCTCTACGCCGCGGCCCTCGCCGCCCTCCATCTCCTCGACGGTCCGGGCGGCGCCCGCCTCGGCCTCCGGGCGGGGGTGGTGCTGGCCTTCCCCCTCCTGCTGTTCACCCTCCGGGTCCTCCGGAGGGACA
>JAOZQC010000066.1:0-3854 GCA_029932425.1 Planctomycetota bacterium
TGGCCCTGGCGCGGCGGATGTGCTGCTCCCGGGTCTGGAAGGAGAGCACGAAGCCCCGCCGGCCCCGGCCGTCCACGGTCCGGCCCACGATGCGGCCCGGCATCCTCCGCACGAACCCGGCCCGCGAGGCGAGGACCCCGAAGTAGGGGCCCCCGTAGGAGAGCTCGGCTCCCAGGGCCTGTCCCTCGCCCACCGCGATGTCGGCGTCGTACTCTCCGGGGGGGGCCAGCACCCCCAGGGAGAGGGGGTCCACCACCGCCACCACCAGCGCCCCCGCGTCCCGCGCCGCCGCGGCGAGGGCGGGCGCGTCCTCCACGTTCCCGAAGAAGTTCGGGGACTGGAAGACGACGCACGCGGTCTCCGCGTCCGCGGCCCGGGCCACGTCCCCGGGATCGGTCACTCCCCCCCGGGGGGCCACCGGCACCACCTCGAGGTCCAGGTTCGCGGTGTAGGTCCGCACCGTCTGCAGGTACTCGGGGTGGAGGGCGCCGGAGAGGAGGACCTTCCCCCGCTTCCGCCGGACGGAGGCCGCCATCATCACCGCCTCCGCCGTCCCCGAGGCGCCGTCGTAGAGCGAGGCGTTCGAGACCTCCATGCCGGTGAGGGCCGCGATCATGCTCTGGTACTCGAAGATCGCGGTGAGCATCCCCTGGCTGGCCTCGGGCTGGTAGGGAGTGTAGGCCGTGTAGAACTCCGTGCGCCCCGCCAGGTGATCCACGATGGAGGGGATGAAGTGGTCGTAGGCCCCCGCGCCGAGGAAGGCGTTCACCCGGTCGAGATCCACCGTGGCCGCGCCGGCCTCGAGCAGCTCCCGCCGGACCTCCAGCTCGGTGGCGGGACGGGGGAGTCCCAGGGGACCCTCGTGACGGGCCTCCGGCGGGATGGGGGAGAACAGATCGTCGACGCTCTCGACGCCGATGCGGTCGAGCATCGCCGCCACGTCGGAATCGTCGTGCGGGATGTAGGGCATGGAGAGAGGTCCTCCGGGGCCGGGCTTCCGGGCTAGTGCGCGCCCTCCGCTTCCTCCGCGGCCAGCACCTCCTCGTACTCCTCGGCGGAGAGCAGCTCCTTCTCCTCCTCGGGGTAGCTCATGCGGATCTTCGCGAGCCAGCCCTTGCCGTAGGGGTCCTGGGCCAGGTCGTCGAGGTGGTCCACGAGATCCTCGTTGATCTCCTCCACCTCCCCGGAGACGGGCGCGTAGACGTCGGCCACGGCCTTCACGGACTCCACCTCCGCGAAGGGGTGGCCCTTCTCGGTGAGGTCCGCGATCTCCGGCAGGTCCACGTAGACGAGGTCCGCGAGCGCCTTCACCGCGAACTCGGTGATCCCGGTCACGGCGAGATCTCCCTCGATCTTCACCCACTCGTGGCTCTTCGTGTACTTCCGGTCGTCGGGTACGGGCATTCCTCTACCTCTCTCGCTTGTAGAAGGGCATCTCGACCACGGCGGCGGGGATCCGCTTCCCCTTCACGTCCACCTCGAGGGCGGCGCCGATCTCGGCATGCTCCACGGGAACGTATCCCATGCCGATGTTCTTCTCCAGCGTGGGGGAGTAGGTTCCGGAGGTGACCCACCCCACCTTCTCCCCGCCCGCCAGGATGTCCATGCCGGTGCGCGGGATCCGCCGGGACTCCGCCTCGAATCCGATCCGCTTGCGGCGGATCCCCTCCTCCTTCACCCGGAGCAGGGCCTCCCGGCCCGTGAACTCCGACTTCATGCTCACCCCGAAGCCCACGTCGGCCTCGAAGGGATTGATCTCCAGGGTGAGCTCCTGGCCGTAGAGGGGCATGGCCGCCTCGAGCCGCAGCACGTCGCGCGCGCCGAGCCCGATGGGGGAGATGCCGTGCTCCTCCCCGCTCTCCAGGAGGGCCCGCCACACGGCCGGGCCCTCCGCCGCTCCGAAGAACAGCTCGAACCCGTCCTCGCCCGTGTACCCGGTGCGGGAGAGCAGCACCCGGGGCACCCCCGCCACCTCCGCCCGGGTGAACCGGTAGTAGCCGAGGCCGTCCAGGTCGGCGTCGGTGAGCGGGGCCAGGACCCTCGCGGAAGCCGGTCCCTGGAGAGCGATCATCGTCTGCTCGTCGGAGACGTTCCGGACCACGGCGTCGCAGCCCTCCGCGTGCTCCAGGAAGTGGCGGTGGTCGCGTTCCCGGTTGGCGCAGTTGATCACCACGTGGACCCGGTCCTCCTCCCGGTAGAGGAGCACGTCGTCCTTCACCGTGCCCTCGGGGGTGAGGAGGAGGCCGTACCGGGCGGCGCCCACCGGGACCTTCTTCACGTTCTTGGACACCGCCCGCCGCACCACGTCCTCCCGCTCGGGGCCGGTGACCACGATCCGCCCCATGTGGCAGAGGTCGAAGATCCCCACGCGGGCGCGGGTGCACTTCACCTCCTCGATGATCGACGTGTACATGACGGGCATGTGGAAGCCGAAGAAGTCGATCATCCGGGCCTTCCGGCGGAGGTGTTCCTCGTGGAGGGGCGTTTTTTTCATGGCGTGTTCCCGGCGCGGCGTGGGAAAGCCGGGATTCTATGCCCCCCGCGGGAGGCGGGCTGAGCAAATTCGGCGACCCCGCCCGTCGCGGGCGCGGCCCCCCTCTGGTAGACTCCCGGGATGGCGCGGAAGGCCGATCACGGCACCGCTCCCGGGCGGGAACGGGGGAAGGGCGAATGAAATCGGGCGGTCCCGCGTACCCGGATGCGGACATGGAACTCGTACGCCGGGCCATCCTGGCCTGCCAGAGAGGTTCGAGAGACGCCTTCGAGGTGGTCGTGAAGACCTTCCGCGGGCGCGCCTACCGGGCGGCGCTGGCCCTGGTGGGAAACCGCGAGGACGCCCTCGACATCTCCCAGGAGGCCTTCGTGAAGGCCTACCGGGCGATCCGGAGGTTCGACCCCGACCGCCCCTTCTTCCCCTGGTTCTACCGGATCCTGCGCAACCTGGGCTTCGACCGCATCCGGCGGCGCC
Source organism: Planctomycetota bacterium (assembly GCA_029932425.1). Lineage (GTDB taxonomy): Bacteria > Planctomycetota > JAJSAM01 > JAJSAM01 > JAJSAM01 > JAOZQC01. The sequence continues at coordinate 2,969 of JAOZQC010000066.1, forward strand.
GGACGCGCCGCCGGGAGGCCCTGCCCCCGGACCTGGCCGACCCGGGTCCCGGGCCGGAGGTGCTCGCCCGGCGGGACGAGGTGAAGGAGCGGGTGTGGGCGGCGATCCACCGCCTCTCGGAGCGGGACCGGGAGATCCTGGTGCTGCGGCACTTCCAGCACATGTCCTACCGGGAGATCGCGGCGGCCCTGGCCATCCCCCAGGGCACCGTCATGTCCCGGCTGTTCCACGCCCGCTCCCGCCTTAGGGCGGAGCTGGCGGACTCCCTCGGGCCGGAGGGCGGCGGATGAGGCGGGACGACCTCGACGAACTCCTCATGGGGTACCTGGACGGCGAGCTGGACGAGGAGCGCCGGGCCCTGGTGGAGCGGCGCCTCGCCGAGGACCCGGCATTCCGGCGGGAGCTCGAGGAGTACCGGAGGCTCGCGGAGATGACGGAAGAGATCGACTTCATCGAGCCGACCGAGACGGAGTGGCGGGCCCACTGGAACCACATCTACAACCGCCTGGAGAGGGGCGCGGCCTGGATCCTCCTCTCTCTGGGGGCCCTCTGCTTCGTGCTCTACGGGCTCTGGCACCTGATCCGGGACTTCCTCCTCGACCCGCGCCGGGATCTCCTCCTGCGCCTGGGGACGGGGGCGGCGGCGGCGGGAGCCGCCGTGCTGGCCGTCTCGGTGATCCGGGAGCGCCTGCGGCTCCGGCGCGTGGACCGCTACGAGGAGGTGGAGCTGTGAGCAGCAAGCGACGGTGGCCCTCCTCGAAGAGGCACCGGGGGAGCAGCGTCACCTCTCGCACATCGCGACCGATCACGCCAGCAAGCGGGAGGGTAGACCAGTGAGCGACGAGTTGCCCTGGGTGACCACGGAAACGATCGTGGGCCGGAGGAT
>JAOZQC010000066.1:3864-10374 GCA_029932425.1 Planctomycetota bacterium
GCTCCTTCCTCCCGGGCCCGGAACATCGGCCGCGACTTTCTCGCGCTCCTGCGCAACCTCGTGGGGGGGGAGCTCCGGGGCTACACCCAGCTCCTGGCCCAGGCCCGGGAGCAGGCCCTGGACCGGATGCTGGACGACGCCCGCGCCCGGGGGGCGGACGCCGTGGTCGCGGTGCGGTTCGCCACCGCCGAGATCACTCGGGGGGCGGCGGAGATCCTCGTCTACGGCACGGGAGTGGTCCTCGCCGAGGAGGAGGAGGAGGAGGCCGACCGCTGAGGGCGGGCCCGCCGCCCGGCTTCGCGCCCGGGGTCACCGTCGCCCTCCCCTTGACAGCGGCCCCCCCGGCCCCTACCCTCTGGCCACCCTGGCGAACCGGGCCGTGCGCCGCACCTCGGGGATCCCACGCATGCAGATCATCTGCGTCTCGAGGGGCACCTACGAAGGGGGCAAGGAACTCGCGGAAGCGCTGGCGAAGAGGCTGGGGATTCCCTGTCTCGCCCGCGAGGAGGCCACCGACGCCGCCACGCGGGCGGGGATCCACGTGGGGAAGCTCGAGATGGCCGTCGTCCGGCGCCACCCCCTCTCCGAGTACCTGGCGGTGGAGCGGGAGAAATTCCAGGCCTTCATCACCGCCACGCTCTGCGAGCGGGCGCGCGAGGAGGGGCTCGTCTACCACGGCCGCACGGGCCATCTCGTCCTCCCCGGCGTGAGCCCCGTCTTCCGGATCCGGGTCATCGCGGACACCGAGGCCCGCATCGCCCAGACCATGGACCGGCTGGGGCTCTCCCGGGAGAAGGCGCGGCTCTTCAACGAGCAGGTGGACGAGGACATCCGGCGCTGGGTGCGGGTGCTCTACAACGTGGACGGGGAGTCGCCGGACCTCTACGACGTGGTGGTGAACCTCTCCCACGTGAGCGTGGAGAACGCGGCCTCGGCCCTGGTGGCCATGGCCCAGCTCCCGGAGTTCCAGGTGACCCCGGCCTCCCGGAGGGCCCTGGAGGACCTCCACCTGGCCGCCCGGTGCCGCCTGGCGATCGGGGGCGACCGGCGGACCCGGGGGATGCAGGTGCGGGTGCGCGCGGACCGGGGCCGCGTCTCCGTGACCTGGCTGCCCCGGGACCGCAAGGCGGCCCCCGCCGTCCCCTCGATCCTGGAGGAGATCGAGGGCGTCCGGGAGGTGGTCTGCACCATGGCCACCACCAACCTCCTCTGGATCGAGGAGGACGTGGACCCGGACTCCGAGACCCTGCCCCAGATCCTGGAGATCGCGGAGAAGTGGAACGCGGCGGTGGAGATCCTCCGGCTCGAGGACGGAGAGGGGGAAGCGGAGGCGGCCCCGGCGGGTGCCTCCGGAGAGCCGGGGATCCCGGACACGGAGGCGGAGGGGGGGATCCTGGACGACGGGGTGGAGGTGGAGCGCCTCCCCGAGGACGCGGGCGTGCGCGAGACGATGGGCCGCCTGGTCTCCGCGGGCCGGGCCGGCGGCTACCGGGCCGTCCGGGGCGGCGCCCGGGAGATCCTCCAGTCGCTCGACCGCACTTCCTCCTACAGCCTGGTGGTGGTGGGGCGTGTCTTCTCCTCGAAGGGGGTGTCCACCGCGAAACGGCTCTCGCGGGAGCTCGCCGGTTCCCTGGCCGACGCCCTCCGCGTACCCGTGATCGGTTCCGACGAGCTCCGCTCCCAGTACCTCTTCGGCCCGGGCCACTGGCTCAAGCTGGCGCTCCACGGGGCCCTCGCGGCTCTCCTCCTCTTCCTGGTGTTCACCTACCAGGCCCCCATCCTCGAGTTCCTGGCGCGCGGGGGCACCCGGCACCGCATCCTCGCCGCCGCCGCCCTGTTCCTCTTCGTCCCCCTCTTCGCGCACCTCTACGGCAGCTTCGCCCGGTACCTCTTCCGTCTCATGAAGATCGAGTAGGAGCCCCCATGATTCCGAGCCCCTTCCGCTCCCGGAGAACCCGGAGGTAGCGCATGCCGGACTTCCTCTTGGCGGGCCACTTCACCCACATCGACCTCCTGATGGCCGTGGAGGTGGCGCTCCTCGGCTTCATCGGGGGCACCCTGAGCGGCTTCATCGGCAGCGGCGGGGCCTTCTTCATGACGCCGGGCATGATGAACCTGGGGGTTCCGGGCGCGGTGGCGGTGGCGAGCAACATCAGCCACAAGTTCGGCAAGGCGATGATCGGGTCGAAGAAGCACGGCGAGATGGGCCACGTGGACAAGAAGCTCGCCGTCATCGTCCTCATCACCGCCGCGCTGGGGATCAACCTCGCGGTCTGGGTGATGAAGAGCCTCTTCACCCGCGGCCGGGAGGGAGGCGGCGGGGAGGCGAGCACCGCCCTCTCCGACCTCTACATCAGCCTGGTGTTCGTGGGGGTGCTGTCCCTCGTCTCCCTCTCCATGCTGGCGGACATCATCAAGTCCCGGAAGCAGGAGGAGGCCCGGCCCTCCCGCCGCATCGTGGATTTCCTGAACCGCTTCCGGCTGCATCCCATGATCCACTTCCCGGTGGCCGACGTCTCCGTGTCCCTCTGGGTGCTCCTGGTGTGCGGCCTGGCCACCGGCTACCTGGCGGGGACCATCGGAGTGGGGGGCTTCATCGGCGTGCCCGCCATGATCTACGTGTTCGGGGTCTCCGCCCAGGTGGCGGCGGGGACCGAGCTCTTCCTGGCCATGTTCATGGGCGCCTACGGCCTCCTGAACTACGCCTTCCAGGGGATGGTGGACGTGCGGCTCGTGGTGCTGCTCTACCTGGGATCCCTGGTGGGCATCCACCTCGGGGCGTACGGCACCAAGGTGGTGCGCGAGCTCATCATCCGCCTCGTGACCTCTTGCATCATCCTGCTCTGCGTGCTGAGCCGTCTCATCGCCATCCCCGTCTACCTCCGCCGGCTGGGGGTCGTCCGCCTGCGCCCGTCCGCGGACGGGTACTTCAACTCCGCGAGCAAGGTCCTGCTCTACGCGAGCGGCCTGGTGGGCGCCGCCATCATCCTCTTCTTCGTCTTCCGCGCCTACCTGGAGCGGCGGAGGGTCCACGCTTCCCTGGCGGCGGGCGCGGAGCCCGCGGCCTGAGGGGGGCGGCATGAGGAGGGAGCCATGACTCCAGGCTTCGAGGTGCTTCTCGTGGACGACGAGCCGATCGTGGGAAAGCGACTCCGCACCGCGCTGGAGAGGGCGGGCTACCGGGTGGAGGTATGCGAGACGGGAGCGTCGGCGCTGGCCCGGATCGAGGAGCACGCCCACGACATCGTGGTCACGGACATCCGCATCGACGAGGTGGACGGCATCGAGATCCTGAAGGCCGTGAAGGCGCGCCGGCCGGAGACGCCCACCATCCTGATCACCGGGTATGCCACGGTGGAGGTGGCCCGCGAGGCCCTGGCCCGGGGAGCCTTCGACTTCCTGGCCAAGCCCTTCCGGCCGAAGGACCTGTTGCGCGTGGTGGATCGGGCGGCGGCGCAGATCGAGGAGAGAGGCGGGAAGGGGGGGCCCGCGGAGGGCCCCTGAGGGAGGCGGCATGACGGGATCGCCAGGGCAGGGCTCCTCCCCGTCGCGGGGTCCGGACCTCCGCTCGATCCTCACCTCCACCCGCTTCGCGGGACGGGCGGACGACGTCGGGGAGGTCGCCGACCGCGAGCTCGAGGCCCGGCCTCCCTTCACGATCCGGATGAGGCTCATCCTCGCCCTGGGGGTCTTCTTCCTCCTCTACCTGCTCCTCGTCATCTGGGCCATCGGCTTCCTGTCCCGGATCCACGAGAAGGTCCTCTTCCTCGAGGTGGCCAACCTCTACACCGCGGAGATCCAGCAGGCCCGGCGCTTCGAGAAGAACTACCTCCTCTACGGCACCAACCTCGAGGACGCGGTGGAGCACGCCCGCCGGGCCCGGGACCTCGCCCGCACCCACGGCGGTCGCTTCGAGAGCGTGGCGGGTCCCGAGCAAAGCCGCGTGATGTCGGACCACGTGGCCCGCTACCTCAGGCTCCTGGACGACATCGCCCGCGCCCCGGACCGCGCGGCCCGCGGCGCCATCGAGCGGGAGATCCGGGACCACGGCGCGGCCATGGTGCGTCTGGCCATCGAGTGCATGGAACGGGAGCGGCGCGGCCTGGACCGGATGCTCTACCTGGCGCGGCGCGTCCCCTGGATCTTCCTGGGGGTGCTCCTCCTCCTCATGGTGCTCGCCTTCAACTTCGTGGCCCGCCCCATCGTGGGGGCGCTCTCCCGCTTCATGACCTACGCGGAGCGGATCGGCCGGGGGGACTTCACGCCCATCACGCCGGCCCGGAAGTACCGCGACGAGTTCTCGAAGCTCGCCCTCACCCTGAACCGCATGATGCGCGCGGTCGACCGGCAGCACCGCATCCTCGTGGAGTCCCACAAGATGCGGGCGATGGGGAACCTGGTGGCGGGGGTGGCCCACGAGCTGAACAACCCGCTGAACAACATCCTGCTCACGGCCTGCCTGCTCCGGGAGGAGGGGGAGGCGCTGGACGAGACCGAGCGGGAGGAGATGCTCGAGGACCTCGTCTCCCAGTCCGACCGGGCCAAGCGCATCGTCCAGAACCTCCTCGACTACGCGCGGGAGACGGAGTCCAAGCTCGAGGCCCTGGACCTGGCGGCCATCATCGACCACACCCTGCGGCTCGCGGGCAACCAGATCCGGATGAAGAAGGTCCGGATGACCCTCGAGCTGCCCGAGGACCTGCCGCCGGTGCACGGCGACCGCCAGCTCCTCGGCCAGGTCTTCCTGAACCTCATCCTGAACGCCCTCGACGTGCTGCCGGAGAAGGGGGAGATCCGAATCCGGGCGGAGACCGGCCGCCAGGAGGGGTTCCTGGCGGTGGACGTCTCCGACAACGGCCCCGGGATCCCGGAACACGTTCTGGACCGCATCTTCGATCCCTTCTTCACCACCAAGCCCCAGGGCCGGGGCACGGGCCTGGGCCTGGCCGTCTCCCACGGGATCATGAACAAGCTGGGGGGGGACCTGCTGGTCCGGAGCACCCCGGGCCGGGGGGCCACCTTCACGGTCCTGTTGCCCGTGACCACGATCCCCGGTACGGTGTCCTCCCCCGGCGGCGGGCCGGGGGGTGAGGAGGCCGGATGACGAGCGTGATCCTGTCCAGGCTCGCCCACGCGGGGCACGAGGAGCTGGGCCCGCGGCTGGCCGAGCGGCTGGGCTTTGATCACGTGGGACGCGAGGAGCTCCTCGGGCGGGCCTCCCGGGCGTCCGGGATTCCCGCCGACCGGCTGCAGCGCGCCTGCGCGGAGGGGAAGACCTTCTTCGGAATGTCGGCGCGGGAGCGGCGCCGGTGCGTGGCCCACATCCAGGCCGCCCTGTCCGGGCTCCTGCTCCGGGACGGGCTCGTCTACGAGGGCCGGTTCGGTCACGTGCTCCTCCAGGGGGTCTCGCACCTCCTGAAGGTGCGGATCACGGCGCCCCTCGAGGTCCGGGCGCAGCGCATGGCCGCGGAGGAGGGAGTGTCTCCGCGACGGGCCGAGCGCATCCTGGCGGACCGGGACCGGCAGCGGAACCGGCTCTCCCTCCTCCTCTTTTCCCGCGAGGAGTCCGACCCGGACCTCTTCGATCTCGTCGTGGACACCTCCCGGGAGGCCGAGGAGGACGCGGTGGAGCGCATCGCCGCCCTGGCCCGGGAGCCGCGCTTCGCGCCCATGACCTACTCCCGGCAGTGCCTGCGGGACCTGGAGCTCGCCCACCGGGTCAAGGCGGTCCTCGCGGACCTGGATCCCGAGGCCCTCGTCTTCGCCCGCAAGGGCGAGGTGGAGGTTCGGACGCGGGTGCTGCCGGGCCGGGCGCGGGAGCGCCGGCTGGCGGAGATGCGCCGGAGGCTGGCGCAGATCGAGGACGTCGCCGGGGCCCGGGTGGAGGCGATCGGCGAGGAGGTGGATCTCACTCCCTGAGGAGCGGCGCCATGGAAGAGAAGCCCTGTGAAGGTCTGGCCGTGATGGTCATCGACGACGAGCCCATCGTGGGCCGGACCCTGGGCCTGGCCCTCCCCCGGATCGGGTGTTCGGTGGAGAGCTTCACCGATCCGGAAGAGGCCCTCCGCCGCTTCGGCGAGGAGGAGTTCCCCGTGGTCCTCACCGACGTGGTCATGGGGGACGTGGACGGGATCCAGGTCCTCGAGTGGGTGCGGGAGGTCCGGCCCCGGACCAAGGTGGTCATCATGACCGCCTTCGCCATGATGCACCTGGCCCGCCGCGCCATGGAGAAGGGCGCCTTCGACTTCATCGCCAAACCCTTCCCGCCGGAGGAGATCCGGGGGGTGGTGGCGCGGGCCTGCCGGGCCTGGCGGGCGGACGGCGGCGCCCCTTCCTGATCGCGCCCGCGGGAAGGAGCGGCGCCCGGGGAAGAGGGGCGCCTCCCGAGACCCGGGAGCCGATCGTGGCAGCGGAGAAGGCCGGCTCAGGTCCGGTCCGGCTTGACGAGCATCTCGAGCCGCAGGGCGGGTTCAGGGGAGGGGTACCAGGTCGCGGGCGGTGAAGCCCACA
>JAOZQC010000067.1:0-717 GCA_029932425.1 Planctomycetota bacterium
GGGATCGTGCTCGTGGCTCCCCTCCGCGAGGAGCTCGTGGTCCGGGCCCGCCTTCCGGGGCGGGTGGTCGCCGTCACCCCCCGGGGAGCGGTGGTGGAGGGCCCCGGGACGCGGGTCCGCGGCATCTGGGGCTGCGGGGGGGAGGCCTCCGGCCCCCTGGCCTTCGACCGTCTCGAGCCCGGGTCGGTGGCCGCCCTCCCCCGCGCCCGGGAGGAGGACCTGCGCCGCGCGGCGGAGATCGGGGTCGCCGGGCTCGCGGCCCCCGCCCTGGACCTCCGGGCGGTGGTGGCCGCCGACCCCGCTTTCCCCGTGGTCCTCACGGAGGGGTTCGGGAGGAGGGAGATGCCCCGGGAGGTGCTCCGGGCCCTCTCCGCCCACGACGGCCGTCCCGCGCTCATCGACGGGACCACCGTCCTCCGCGTCGGCGTCCGCCGCCCCCAGCTCATCCTGGTGGAACCCCGGGAATGAAGGGGCACCCGGCGCCGCCGGCCCCCGCCTCCCGTCACCGCCTCACGGCAGGGGGAAGACCCCGGCCCGGGCGTCGAGGTAGTCGTCGCCGCCGAGGCGACCCACGGGCCGGACGCGGTCGAACACCACGGCACCGTCCCGCACCACCTCGTCCCTCGCGTGGAACCGGAGCACCTCCCCCACGATCATGGAGATCCGCCCGAAGGGGATGATGCGCTCCACCCGGCACTCCAGGTGGACCGGGCAACC
>JAOZQC010000067.1:727-8302 GCA_029932425.1 Planctomycetota bacterium
TCCGCCTCGCTCGGCTCCACGGCGAGCCCCACCTCCTCCACCTCGCTCACCTCGCGAGGGTAGGCTTCCGAGGTGGCCACCATCTCCCGCCGGAGCTCGTAGGGCACGGCGTTCACCACCATCTCCCCCGTCTCCTCGGCGTTCCGGAGGGTGTCCTTGGGCGTCCCGTCGCGTCTCCTGCCCACGCACACGGAGACGAGCGGGGGGCTCGACGAGACGCCGTTGAAGAAGCTGAAGGGCGCCGCGTTCACCACCCCCTCTCCGGACACCGTGGTCACCCAGGCGATGGGCCGGGGCACGATCGCGGAGATCAGGAACCGGTAGCGCTCCACGGGGCTCAGGGCGGACGGGTCCAGGATCATCTTCACCTCCGGCCGGGCTCGTCCGCCCGGTCTCAGGAGCTCCGGAAACGCACCTGCGACACCTGCCCCGCCAGGGCCCGGGCGGCGGCGAGGAACGCCTTCGTGGACGCCGAGTCCGGGTGCGAGATCACGGAGGGGGTTCCGTCATCCCCCCCCACGCGCACCGCGGGATCGATGGGGATCTCGCCCAGGAAGGGCACGCCGAGGGAGGCCGCGACCGCCTTTCCGCCGCCCCGGGCGAAGATCTCGGTCTCCTCCCCGCAGTGCGGGCAGCGGAAGGTGGACATGTTCTCGATCACCCCCAGCACCGGCACGTTCACCTTCTGGAACATGTCGGCGCCCTTCTCCACGTCGATCAAGGCGATGGGCTGGGGGGTGGTCACCATCACCGCGCCCGTCAAGGGGATCGTCTGGGTGAGGGAGAGCTGGGCGTCCCCCGTGCCCGGGGGGAGGTCGATGACCAGGTAGTCCAGGTCGCCCCAGAGCACGTCGTTCAGGAACTGCTGGACCGCCTTGTGGATGAGAGGACCGCGCCACACCACGGCATGGCCGGGGGGCACCAGGTAGCCGATGGACATGAGCTTGATCCCGTACCGCGTGACCGGCCGGAACCCCACCTCGTCCGCGGAGGGGGCCACGCTCTCCGTCCCCGTCATCTTCGGGACGGACGGCCCGTAGATGTCGCAGTCCAGCAGCCCCACCGCGGCCCCCTCCTCCGCGAGAGCCACCGCCAGGTTCACGGCCACGGTGGACTTTCCCACCCCGCCCTTGCCGCTGGCCACCGCGATGGTGTTCTTTACGTCGGGGATCGGGTTGTCATCCGGCACCGGGCCGCCCCTCACCCTCGCGGTGAGCTTCACGTCCACCGCTTCGACGCCCGGTATCGCCTTCACCGCGGACTTCACGTCCGCCTCGATCCGGCTCTTCAGGGGACAGGCGGGAGTCGTGAGCTCCACGGTCACGCTCGCCTTGCCTCCCTCCACGGAGATCTCCTTCACCATCCCGAGCGTCACCAGGTCCTTGCCCAGCTCGGGGTCCATCACGCGACCGAGCGCCGCGCGGATCTCTTCCACCAGGTCCTTGTCGCTCATCCGTGCATCTCCCTGCGGCATCCTCGCCGAGACCGTGGCCGGGCATCGTAAACCCCGCCGCCCGGGTGGGGAGATGTTTCCCGGAACGCGGGGCCGGGCGGCGCGGTCAGAACATCCCGGCGAGCGAGGGGTCGGCGCCGTCCCCCACGAAGGGGTTGGTCGCCTTCTCGCGGCCGATGGTGGTGTCCGGGCCGTGGCCGCAGTGGACCCGGGTCTCCGGGGGGAGGGTGAAGAGCCGCTCCCGGATGGAGCGCCGGAGGGTGGGGAAGTCGCCGCCGGGGAGGTCGGTGCGGCCGATGCTGCCCGCGAAGAGGGTGTCGCCCGCGAGCACGAAGCCGTCCCCCACGAAGGACACGCCCCCCGCGGTGTGCCCCGGGGTCTCCCGGACGGCGAGCACCGATTCTCCGAACCGGTACTCCGCCCCCTCCCGGATCCATTCGTCCACCTCGGGGACGGGGGGCGCCTCGAGGCCGAACATGCGGGCGTGCGCCGGGGCGTCCTCCAGGTTCATCCGCTCTCCCTCGTGCACGAGGAAGGGGATGGCGTACCGCTCCCTGAGCTCCGCGACGGCCCCGATGTGGTCCAGGTGGGCGTGGGTGTTCAGGATCATCACGGGCCGGGCGTCGAGGCGGGCCACGAGGTCGGCGATCCGCTCCCCCTCGTCGCCCGGGTCCACCAGGACGGCCTCCCGCGTCTTCTCGCAGACCACCACCCAGCAGTTCTCCTGGAACATCCCCACCACCACGTGCCGGACGATCATGGCCCCGGAATCTACCCGCCGCCTTGCCCCGGTGCTATCTTCGCCGCCCCCGGAGGGCCCGTGATCGAACGCCGCAGGACCAGGACCGTCATGAAGGGCAACGTCCCCGTGGGAGGGGACCACCCGGTGACCGTCCAGACCATGACGCGGGGGGACACCGCCGACGTCGAGGCCTCGGTGGCGGAGATCCGCGCGCTCGCCGCCGCGGGGGCGGAGATCGTGCGGGTGGCCGTCCCCGGAGCGCGGGCGGCGCGGGCCATCGCCGCCATCAAGCCCGAGATTCCCGTGCCCCTGGTGGCCGACATCCACTTCAGCCCCGCCCTCGCCTTCCTGGCCATCGAGGCCGGCGCCGACTGCATCCGGATCAACCCCGGGAACATCGGGAAGCACCGGGAAGCCGTGCGGGAGATCTGCCGGCGGTGCCGGGACCGGGGCATCTCCATGCGCGTGGGCGGCAACGAGGGGTCGGTGATGGAGCGCCGGGGCATCGAGGTGGTGGAGCTCGACGGCGACCCCGTGGAGAAGATGGTGGGGGAGGTGCTCGAGAGCCTGGCGATCCTCGAGGAGGAGGGCTTCCGGGACATCGTGGTCTCCGTGAAGTCCCACGACCCCCTGGACACCATCCGGGCCTACCGCCTCGTGGCCGCGCAGTGCGACTACCCCCTCCATCTCGGCGTCACCCACGCGGGGGCGGGGGAACCGGCGGTGATCAAGAGCGCCACGGCCCTCGGCGCCCTCCTCGCCGAGGGCATCGGGGACACGATCCGCGTCTCCCTCACCGGGGATGCCGCCGGGGAGATCCGCGCCGGCCGGGAGATCCTCCGCTCGCTGGGGCTCCGGCCCCGGCGCCTGGAGGTCTACGCCTGCCCCTCCTGCGGCCGGGCGGACGTGGACGTGGCCCGCCTCGCCGCCGAGGTGGAGGAGATGGTGCGGGACCTGGCGGAGGGCCGGGAGCTCTCCCTCCGGGTGGCGGTCATGGGCTGCGAGGTGAACGGCCCCGGGGAGGCCGCCCGCGCGGACGTCGGCATCGCCGCCGGCCGGGGATGGGGCTACATCATGAGAGGGGGCCGGGTCCTGGAGAAGGTCGAGGCCGGGCGCCTCGTGGAGCGCCTCCGCCGCCACATCCTCGCCTTCACCCGGGGGGAGGCCGGGGAGGGGGCCGCCGGGGCCCGGGAGGGCGCGGCCCCGGAGGGAGGAGGAGCCCCGTGAGCACGAGGAAGGTGGAGGTCCGGCTCTTCGCGGCGGCCCGCGACGCGGTGGGCCGGGAGCGGGTGCCCGCCCGGGTCCCCCTCGACGGCACGGTGGCGGACCTCCTCCGCCACCTGGAGGACGCCCATCCCGCGGCCGCCCCCGTCCTCCGGACCTGCCGGGTGGCGGTGGACCTCGAGTTCGCCGCCCCCGGGGACGAGATCCCGGAGGGGGCGGAGGTGGCGCTCGTGCCCCCGGTCTCGGGAGGGTAGCGATGTACCGGATCGTCGAGGAGCCCATCGACCTCGCGGCGCTGGTCCGCCTGGTGGCGGACCCCGGGGCCGGCGCGGTGGTCACCTTCTCCGGCACCACCCGGAACGAGAGCGGGGGGAGGCCGGTCCGATCCCTTACCTACGAGGCCTATCCCGAGATGGCGGAGCGAAAGCTCGGGGAGATCGGGAGGGAGGCGCGGGAACGCCACGAGATCCTCCGCATCGCGATCCACCACCGCGTGGGGACCCTGCCCGTGGGCGAGGTCTCCGTGGGCATCGCGGTCTCCGCCCCCCACCGCGCCCCCGCCTTCGCGGCCTGCCGCTTCGCCATCGAGAGGATCAAGGAGGATCTCCCCGTCTGGAAGAAGGAGCGCTTCGCGGACGGCACCGAGGAGTGGGTCGGCGCCCCGAGGGGGGCGCCGGATCGCTGAGGGAGCGGGCCGCGGGGAGGACCGGCTCCGCGCGGCGGAGGAGCGGCCCCGGGAGAGGGGGGGAGGAGAGCGACGGCCCCCGCAGGGCGTGACGGCGGGAAAGACCGCGAGGAGCCGGCGGGGGAAGGGAACGGCTCCGGCCCCCCCGGGGGAAGAACGCCGCGGTCCCGCCCGCCGCTCTCCGGCCCCGGTCTCAGCGACCCTGCTTCCGGCGGTGACGGCGTCCTTCCGGGTCGGCCGCCATCCGCTCGAGGATCATCCGGTGGACCTCCCGGGCCCCCTCGATCTCCTCGAACGCCGGGGGATGGAAGAACCCGGCTCCGGGCAGGCCGCTCCCGAGAAGGTGGCGGAGCCGGGGCAGCATCCGCCGCCCGGCGGTCTCGAAGAGGATGGTGCCCCGCCCCTCCCTCTCGCTTTCGAGGGAGAGGCGGACCACGTCCGCCAGGTCGATGCTCGCGGACTTCCCCGGGCCGAGGATGACGGCCCGGGTCCCGGTGAGCCCGTTCGAGGTTCCCCGCCGGCGCCGGGCATCCACGAAGAACCTCCCGAGGACCGCGTAGAGGCCGAAAAGCGCCAGCACGCCCCCGGCGGCCGGGAGCCCGTACCCCCCGCGGCCGCTCGTTCCGCTCCACCACGCGAGGCCGGCGGCGGCGAGGAAGCACACCAGGCTGAACGGGAAGAGCAGTGCGTCGGCCCTCTTCCACCGGACCCCCTGCCGCGGCCGCCCGGACCACCGCAGCTCTTCCCCCGGTCCGATCCGGCCGGCGACGAGCCGCGCGGGAGAGAGGCCCGCTTCCTCCCTCGTTCCACGCCTCCCGCCGGGAGGACCGGGATCCGCGATGGGAGAGCCGGGGGGAATCACGGGTCCAGGCTCCCGGCCCGGGCGGCCTCGACGAGACCGAATACCCCCGCCGCGTCCTCGATGTCCCGGAACGCCACGGGAAGGACCTCCTCCGACCAGGGCAGGCCGCTCCCCCGGAGGAACACGGAGGCCGACATGAGCTTCGCCCCCCGCCCGAACCGAATCGTGCGGGATCTCCCGCCCCCGCCCGCGAGGGCGACCGGGACGCGCCGGCGGTAGAACACCGACTCCACGCGCCGCTCCCCATCCAGGACGATGGCCCGCAGGTTCGTCAGGCCGTACGCCAGCCGGGACCGGCGCCGGGCGTCGACGAGGAACCTCCCCGCCAGGAAATGCGCGCCCACGAGCAGGAAGACGGCGACGGCGGCGTACGCGGGGAAGGGCGACGGATCCCGCGCCCGGCCCAGCTCGATGCCGGCGAACAGGGCCAGACCCAGAAAGAGCAGCGAGAGAGGGATGAGGTGGAGGTCGCAGCGGTGGAACCGGATCCCCCTCGCGGGGCGGCCGGCCCAGAGGAGACGCTCCCCCGGGAGGATCTCCGGGGCCGGTCGGCCGGCCGCCTCCCCGTCCGCTCGCCGCCCTCCGGTCATTCCGCGCCGCTCCTCCCGTTCCCCGCTCGGCCCCTCCGGCGGAAACGATGCTGACAGGCACGGACACCCCGGAAAAATGAAAAAGTCGTGCCTGTCATCGATGTTTCACTTCGACGCGAGCCACGAGAGCGCCCGGCCGGCGGCTTCGAGGGCGGGCGGGGAGAGGGCGGGAGCGGCGGCATCGAAGGAGAAGAGCCGGGTGGAGAAGGTGGCCTTCTCGAGCCGGGCGAGGGCCTTCTTTCCCTCCGCGAGGAACGTGCTCCCCTTCGCCGCCGCCAGGGCGATCCGCGGCGCGCGCCCCGCTTCCCCGACCCGCCCGGGCAGGAGATCCGCGGCCTCGTAGCGCGGCCAGCGGGCGTCGAGGAGGACCACCCCCCGGAACCGGTCGGGGCGGCGGAGGGCGGCGAGGGCGGCGATCATGCCTCCCTCCCCCACGCCCAGGAGGTAGACCCGGCGGGGGTCCACGGGGTGGGCCCGCTCCGCGGCGGGGATCGCGGCCAGGACCTTCCGGAGGGGGGTCTCCTCCGCGCCGCCCTGGCGCATGCTCCGCCAGCCGTAGCGGCCCTCCCCCAGCGTGAGCGGCCCGCGGGGGGCGGCCAGGACCATCCCCCGCTTCGCGGCGGGTCCTCCGAACGCCCGGAGGAGGTCCTTCTCGCTCCCTCCCCGGGGGTGGAGGACCACGAGCAGCGGGGCCGGGGCCTCGCCCAGACCCTCGGGAACCCGCACCTCCACCACGTCGTTCCAGGTGAGGGCCCGGAGGATCGCGAGGTAGCCGGGCTCCTTCCGGATCGCGTCGAGATCGGGGTCGGCCTCGATCTTCGCCACGCTCGTGAAACCCGCGGCCACCGCCTTCCCCAGGGCCTCCATCGCCTGCTTCTTCCTCCCGAGGCGGCTCAGGCAGCACGCCTGGTTGTACCAGTTCACCCGGACCTGGGCCGCGAGGAGCGCCCGGGCCGCCTCCCCGCGCGGCCCCCGCGCCGCCGCCTTCTCGAGCAGCGCCATCTGGCTCCGCAGGGCGTCCAGACCCGGGGCGAAGGCGCGCTCCGCGAAGGCGCGCCGCACCTCTCCCTCCAGGGAGACGTAGCGCGCGAAGGCCTCCCGGCCCAAGAGGTCGGCGAGGGCGTCCTGGGCCCGGGCCGCTCCCGTCCCCGCGGCGACCAGCAGGAGCAGGGCCGGAAGCACCGGGGCCCTCCGGCCTCTCCCCCCTATTCCCCTCCCAGGACCCAGCGGATCGCGTCCTTCACGAGGTCCTGGATGTTCGGCGGGAGCTCCTTCCCGCCGTCGTACTCCACGAGCTTCGCGGGGATCCCGGCCCCCGTCAGGGCTTCCACCCCGGCCTTCGCGTTGCCGAAGTGGGGGGCATCCTTGCCGTGGACCAGGCAGACCCGGAGCCCCCGCTCCTTCGCCTTCGCGAAGTACGCCTTCGCCCGCCACTTGTTCCAGTAGGCGTTCACGGAGACCACCCCCCGGACGCTCCCGGCCCCGGAGAGCGCCGCCAGGGATCCGAACATCCCGCCCTCGCCGAAGCCCACCAGGACCACCCGGGCGGGATCGATCTCCTGCTCCTTCTCCACCTTCTCGAGGGAAGCCCTGATCTTCGTGAAGCCCGGCTCGTAGTCGTCGGTGGCGCGGCGCCAGCGGTAGCGGTCCCGCCGGAGCCCCTCGGGCGTGCGCTCCAGGACCGGGGTGATGGGCCCCCGGGGAGCGGCGAGGACGGCGCCCAGCTCCTTCGCGGCGTCCTTCCAGTCCTCGAGGATCCGCTCGTTCCCGTTGTCCGGGTGGAGGAGGACGATGAGCGGGTGCGGACCCTCCGGGAGCCCCTCCGGCACGTGGACGGCCACCACGTCGTTCATCTGGAGGGCCCCCACCGCGGCCCGGTAGCCCGGCTCCTCGCGGATGTTCTTCAGGTCCTCGTCGTGGATGATGTGGCCGTAGTCCCGGAAACCCAGCTCGATGCTGCGCTTCAAGGCCGCCACCGCGGCCTCCTTCTTCCCGAGGATGGAGAGGCAGCACGCCTGT
>JAOZQC010000067.1:8312-10313 GCA_029932425.1 Planctomycetota bacterium
GAATAGCTGGGATAGTTGGGTCGGTTTTTGGACTGGTTGTAGTAGTTGTTGCTCACCCGCAGGAGGTAGGCGGACTTCGCGAGCTCCGGCTTGTCCCCCAGGTTCACCTTGCCCGACTCGATGCGCCGGATCCCCTTCTCGTAGATCTCCGCCTGCTTCTTCAGGTTCTCGAGCGCCTGGGCGTACTCCTTGAACTGGAACGCCTGGGCGAACTCCTGGCCGTAGAGCTGGATCTTCTGGGCCTCCTCCCGCGTGAAGAGGCCCTGGCCGTGGTCCGCACCCTGGGCGGCGGAGGGGAGGGCCGGGAGCAGCACGGCCAGCGAGAGGAGGACGGAAGACCGGAAGAATCGCATGGCTCACTCCCTGGTGGATGACCTTGATCGCCCGACGCGCCCGATTCTACACGGCCGGCGCCCGGGACGGGGACGGAGAAACCGGGCGGCGCCGCCCGGGGGGAAAGCCCTGACTCGCGGCGCCCCGCCCCCTACAATGGAGGGCGAGGACCGGAATCCGAAGGAGCCCGCGATGAAGACCCCGCTCACCCTCCTCCTCCTGGCCGCCGCTCTCGCGGCGGCGCCCGCCCTGCCCCGGACCGCCCGGGCCGGCCCGAAAGGGGGACCCAAGCAGGACGACGGCAAGAAGGACGACGACCCCTTCGGCGAGCCCGAGAAACCGAAGGACGAGGGCAAGGACAAGCCCGTCCCCAAGACCATCTCCTTCTCCGACTACCGGATCCGGATGAAGACGAAGGACGGGCGATGGTGGCGGCAGGACAAGAACTACACGGAGCAGGACCAGAAGGCGAAGGTGCTCCTGAAGCTCTTCTTCAAGCTCCCCAAGTCCGAGAGCCATTTCGACGTCCAGATCGTGGGCCAGGGATGGGAGCACAAGCTGCAGTTCGACTTCGACGGGAGGAAGGTCAAGGCGGACAACTTCAAGTCCATCTGCCAGCACTTCTTCGAGAACGATCTCAAGCAGTGGAAGAACCTGAAGAAGAAGACGATCGTGAAGCCGAAGAGCATCCGCCTCGGGAAGAAGCGCTGGAAGGCGTACTTCTACGCCTTCACGGGCCAGGCTCCCTGGGGGACGCCCCTCCACAAGGAGGCCTACTTCTTCAAGCACAAGGACAAGACCTACCACCTCGGCGTCTACTTCACCACCACCGCCTGGAAGACGGAGCGCATCACCACGGAGGTGACGGAGCTCCTCAAGTCGCTGAGCGCGGTGAAGCGCAAGAGGTAGAGAGGCCCCGGGATCCGGCGCGGGCCACCCGGCCGCGCGGCCCGGGGGGAGACGGCCCCGGGGCATCCGGATCCCCCTCCCCCGCCGGCCCGTCCCCGGAAGGAGCCCCCGGCCCCCGTCCATGAGCGTGATCCGGCTCGAGAACCTGGCGAAGTCCTACGGCACGGTGAGGGCCCTCGACGGCCTCACCGCGGACCTGCCCGGCGGGGCCATGGGGCTGCTCGGGCCCAATGGGGCCGGGAAGACGACCCTCCTGAAGACCCTGCTCGGTCTCCTGCGGGCCGACGCGGGCCGGGCCGAGGTCCTCGGGCTCGACACGGCCCGGGCCCCCCTCGCCCTCCGCCGGCGCGTGGGGTACATGCCGGAGTCCGACTGCTGGATCCCGGGGCTCACCGGGGTCCGGTTCACGGCCTACGCGGGCCGGCTCGCGGGGATGCCCGCGCGCGACGCCCTTCCCCGGGCCCACGAGGTCCTCTCCTACGTGGGTCTCGGGGAAGCGCGCTACCGCCCGGCGGACGAGTACTCCCAGGGCATGCGGCAGCGGCTGCGCCTGGCCCAGGCGCTGGTCCACGATCCGGAGCTGCTCTTCCTGGACGAGCCCACGAGCGGCCTCGACCCCGGGGGCCGGCGGGAGATGCTCGATCTCATCCGGGACCTCGCCCGGGACCACGGGAAGCACGTGGTGCTCTCCTCGCACCTCCTGCCCGACGTGGAGGAGGTCTGCACCCACGTGGTGGTGCTGGCGGGCGGCCGGCACGC
>JAOZQC010000068.1:0-2439 GCA_029932425.1 Planctomycetota bacterium
GTGGGCATCGTCACCGCCTTCAACTTCCCGGTGGCGGTCTGGGGCTGGAACGCCATGATCGCCGCGGTGTGCGGAGACGCGATGCTCTGGAAGCCGTCCTCGAAGACCCCTCTCACCGCGGTGGCGGCCACGCGGATCGCGGAGCGCGTGCTCCGGGACCACGGACACCCCGGGGTCATGGGGCTCGTGGTGGGCCGGGGTTCCGTGGTGGGAGAGCGGCTCCTCGCCGACCGGCGCATCCCCCTGGTGAGCGCCACCGGGTCCTGCCGCATGGGCCGCCGGGTGGGCGGCGTGGTGGGGGCCCGCCTGGGAAGGACCATCCTCGAGCTCGGCGGGAACAACGCCATCATCGTGACCGGGGACGCGGACCTGGACCTCGCGGTGCGCGCCATCCTCTTCGGGGAGGTGGGCACCGCCGGCCAGCGCTGCACCACCACGCGCCGGATCATCATGCTCGAGGACATCGCGGAGGAGCTCACGGATCGGCTCCTCCGGGCCTACGCCCAGATCCCCATCGGGAACCCCCTCGAGGAGGGGATCCTCATGGGCCCCATGGTGGACACCGCAGCCGTGGCGGAGTACGTGGCCGCCCTCGACACGATCCGGGAGCAGGGGGGAGAGGTGATCCGGGGCGGCGAGGTGCTCGCCGGGGAGCGGTACGCCTCCGGGTGCTACGTCCTTCCCACGCTCGTCCGCGCCCCCCGGGACCTGCCGATCATGAGGGAGGAGACCTTCGCGCCCATCCTCTACCTGGTCACCGCCGGGGACGTGGAGGAGGCGATCGAGATCCAGAACGACGTGGACCAGGGCCTCTCCAGCGCCATCTTCACCACGAACCTCCTCTCCGCGGAGACGTTCCTCTCCGCCCGCGGTTCGGACTGCGGGATCGCCAACGTGAACATCGGCACGAGCGGCGCCGAGATCGGGGGCGCGTTCGGCGGCGAGAAGGACACGGGCGGGGGGCGGGAGGCGGGATCCGACGCGTGGAAGGCCTACATGCGCCGCCAGACCTCCACGATCAACTGGGGCCGGGACCTGCCCCTGGCCCAGGGCATCCGCTTCGGGACCGACTGACGTGAGCCCCGCCCCCCCCCAGGCGAGCGGTTCCCGGCCCGGCGGAGGCGGCGAGGGCTTTCCCCGGGCGCTCCGGCTTCTCCGGCCCGCCGAGTTCCGGGACGTGTTCGATCACGGGCGGTCGGCCTCGGACCGCTGGATCATCGTGTACGCCCGCCCCCGGGCCGCGGGCGGGCCCCCGCGGCTCGGTCTCGTGGTGGGCCGGCGGTTCGGGCGGGCCCACCTCCGGAACGCCTGGAAGCGGCGGATGCGCGAGGCCTTCCGGAGATCGCGGGCCGCCCTGCCCCCCTCCCAC
This sequence comes from Planctomycetota bacterium, assembly GCA_029932425.1. Lineage (GTDB taxonomy): Bacteria > Planctomycetota > JAJSAM01 > JAJSAM01 > JAJSAM01 > JAOZQC01. The sequence goes on from JAOZQC010000068.1 coordinate 1,370, forward strand.
GATCTCGTGGTGCTTCCGGCGCGGCCCGGCGCGGTGCCGCCGGACCGCGAGGCCCGCGAGAGCCGGGTGCGCACGGCGGGCCGGGCGGCCCGCGCCTTCTCCGAGCGGGGACCGAGATGAGCGGGGCCCTGCGGCGCCTGGCGATCTTCCCCGGCGTCCTCCTCATCCGCCTCTACCAGGCGACGGTGAGCCCCCTCCTCCCCTCCGCCTGCCGCTACACCCCCACGTGCTCCCAGTACTTCCTGGAGGCGCTCCGGACCTGGGGACCGATCCGGGGCACGGTGCTCGGCGTGCGGCGCATCCTGCGCTGCCACCCCCTGTCCCCGGGCGGCCGCGACCCCGTCCCCGAGCCGCCCGACCCCGAAGACTGAAACGCCGGCGACCGGCGCGGGTCCCGCCTCTTCCCGCGCCCGCTACCGGGAGCCGGACTCGTCCCTCGGGTCCGTGAGGCCGGGGACCTCGAGCTGGTAGCGCTCCTTGATGCGCTCGAAGGAGAAGAACGCCCGGAGGGTCTGCCGCTTGGTCCTCTCGCGCAGCATGATCCAGATGTCGCTGGTGCCCGCCTCCGGCATCTCCTCCTCCGCCGGCACCTCGTGCCTCTGCACGTAGACGAGGAAGGCCGCGTCCGTCTTCCGGTCCGTGAGGACCTCCGGCAGGAAGTGCTCCGGCGGCGTCTTGGCGATCCGGTCGAGGTTCGCGCGCTGCCCCGGCACCCGCCCCCGGAGGAGGAACCTGCGGTACGCCCGCCGTCGGTTCTCCTCCTTCTGCTCCTCCGTGAGCTCGCCGCCCTCGGGCGGCCGGATGTCCTCGGGAACCCTCGTCTCCCGGGTGACCCCCTTGAGCTCCCGGATCTCGTAGCCCTTCTCCGCGGCGGCCGCGTCCAGGGTCTGCGCTCCCCCCACCACCGCCTCCCGTACGGCCTCCAGCGCCTCCACCGCCCGGTCCTCCGCCCGGGACTGCCGGTAGAGGAGCCGCACCACATCCTCCACCGTGAACTCGTCCTTTTCGGGGACCTCCGCGTCGGGGAAGGCGAGGGAGAGGAGGGCCCGGGGCCCGAGGGCCAGGAGGTC
>JAOZQC010000068.1:2449-10290 GCA_029932425.1 Planctomycetota bacterium
TGATGCGGGAGCGCACCGCGCCCACCAGCAGCCTGAGCCCGATCGGGCTCGAAAGCTCCGGATCGTGCTCGGGCACCACGTCCAGGACCCGGAAGAAGAGCCAGCCGCGGTCCTCTCCCGTGCCGCAGCGGACCAGGTCCTCCGCGTACTCCCCTTCCTTCCCCGCGGAGAACGCATTCAGGGCCGCCCGCAGCTCCGCGCATCCCACCACGGGCAGATCCTGCACCTCGTACTGGTCGAGGGGTCGCTCCGTGGTGAGATGGGGCAGGTGGTACTCCTCGACGAGGGCCGGAAGCCCCTTCTGGTGGATCCGCTCGTCGGAGAGCAGCCGCGCCAGCAGATGCCGGGCGAAGAGGTCGCGGACCACCCGGTCCTTGAAGTAGGCGTCGAACCGCTCCCGCGGCGTCATCTCCACGGTGGGATCCCGGAAGACCTCCTCCTCCGCGAGGCCCGGGCCGGGCGCACTCCCGCTCCGCGCCTCTCCCCCGGCCGGCTTCTCCGGTCCGGGCTTCCCGCTTCCGGGCTCTTCCCCGCCGGGCTTCCCCTCTCCGGATTCCTCTCCGGCCGGCGGCTTCCCCGGCGACTCCGGCCCGCCGGCCCCTTCCTTCCCCTCCCCCTCCTTCTTTCCGGGCTCCCCGCCCTCTCCGGCCTTCTCCTCCCCTTCCTTCTCCTCCCCTGCCTTCTCCTTCCCTTCCTTCTCCTCCGCGGCCTTCTTCCTCGCCGCCCGCTCCTTCTCCCACTCCGCCTTCAGCCGCTCGCGCACGGGCTCCAGGGGAAACTGCTCCTGGTTCTCGTAGTAGTACTGGAAGGCGTCCTCCTCCGAGGGGAGGGAGATCCCCATCTCCTCCGCCTTCTTCGCCAGCGTCTCGTACCGATCGCCGGTGAGGTCGGCGGGCCGGAGATAGACGGCCTCGAAGCGGCGCCGGGTGGGAATCCGGAAGATCCTCTTCACCCGGTCCCGGCCGTAGTAGTCCCGGATCTCCTCCGGCGTGAAGGCCGCGGGATCCAGCTTCGCGCGGAGAGGAGCCACGGGCTGCACCAGGTACCGGGCGTAGTGCCGCTCGTTCTGCCGCTTCCAGGTGTGGTAGACCTCCTCCCGCGTGGGGCTCAGGAGGGCGCCGTACCGCTGGATCAGGTAGCGCACCCCGATGCACTTGGCGACCAGCTTCTCGAAGTCCTTGGCCGTGGGCCAGACTCCCACCTTCTCGGCGAGCCACCGGTCGTACACGGAACGGTCGAACCTTCCCGTCTTGGGGTCCGCGAAGGTGCTGCGGATCCAGTGCTGGACGGCCTCCGGCGGGACCTCCACGCCGGTCTCCGCCGCCAGGTGGTCGAGGATGATGAACGTCCAGAGGTCCCGCGTGTCCGGCTCGTAGTTCGCCAGGCCCGGATCCGGGCGCCCGAAGATCCCGATCCCGAACTTCCAGGGCGGCGGCCCCCCCAGCGGGTTCCCGTAGAACCGGCCCATGATCTTCCGGAAGGAGAACCAGGTCCGGTACTCCTGGTAGTCGCCCCGTTCGATCTCGATCCGATCCCCGGAGAGCACGAAGGAGCCGGTGGTGGTGGGTTCGCCGCATCCCCGGAACACGGTGCTGGTACCGATGCCGAGCGTGCCCAGCATGAGCACGCAGAGCCCCACCAGGCCGATCTTCTCGACCTTCCGGAGCTTCTTCATTCCTCGACTGCCCATGGGCCCTCCAGGAAAAGGGGCAAGCCCGCGATGGTAACGAGGGGGCCGCGGCCGGACAACGATTCCGGCTACCGGGGGGGCTGGAGCTCCCCGCGCCGCGGCAGGGCCGCCAGGTTCTTCAGCCCGAAGACCTCGAGGAAACGGCGGGTGGTGCCGTAGAGGAGGGGGTTTCCCGGCTCCTCCGCCCGTCCCACCACCTTCACGAGCCCCCGCTCCAGCAGCGTCTTGAGGGCACCCCCCACGTCGACCCCCCGGATCTTCTCCAGCTCCGCGCGGAGGACGGGCTGGCGGTAGGCCACGATGGAGAGGGTCTCCAGGGCGGCGGCGGAGAGGCGGGCCTCCGACTCCCGGCGGCGGAGCCGGGTGAGCCAGGGGGCGTACTCCGGGCGCGTGAGGATGCGGAACCCCCCTCCCACCTCCTCGATGGTGAAGGCCCGGTCCTGCTCCTGGTACTCGATGCGGAGCCCTTCCACCAGGGCGCGGATCTCCGCCGCCTCCTCGATGCCCGTCAGCGACTTCAGGCGCTCCACGGACAGCGGCTCGCCGGAGGCCAGGAGCAACGCCTCGACGATGCGGGACGGCGCGGGCCGGGAGCCCGGGGCGTGCCCCTCCGTCACTTCAGGACCTCCCGGATCCGGTCCAGCGCCGCCCTCACCGCCCGGGTGGTGGCGTTGGAGGTGATCGTGGCCCCCGTCATCTTCAGGATCCTGCGGTCCGCCTCCCCGGGGTCGCCGGTGAGCACGAGGTTCTCGATCCCCTTGCCCCGGTAGCGCTTCAGGAACCACCAGTCCTTCTCCTCGCGGATCTTCGCCCCGAGGAGACTCCCGATCTTCGACCAGAACGTGAGGTTCGTCTCCTGGTCCTCGATGCGCGTGCCCAGGCCCGGCGTCTCCTTCTGGCTGATGACCCGGACCTCGATGATCCGGAGGCCCTCCCTCGTCGCCCGGGCCCCCACCGCCACCTGGACCTTGCTGGAGAAGCCCTGCCACTCCCCCCGGCCCGCGTAGCGCCTCTCTCCCCCCACCTCGGCCAGGTAGACCTGCTCCGCGTCCGCGACCCCCTCGAGGAGCGGGCGCGGGTCGGGATCGCCGGGCCGGAGGCCCAGGACCTCCCGGATGGCGGTGGTCACCGACTGGGCCTTGCCCCTCTCGATCCTCTCCCGCGCGAGGACGTAGGCCCCGGCCACGCCCACCATGCACACCGCGCAGACCAGGGTCAGCTTCCCTCCGTACTCCAGGTACCGGGACTTCATTCCTCCACCTCCCCGTAGGTGCGCGGCCGCGTGTGCCGGTCGATGAGCGGAACGGCGGTGTTCATGAGGATGATCGAGTAGGAGACCCCCTCCGGGTAGCCCCCCGCCACGCGGATCAGAGCGGTGAGCACCCCGCAGCCCACCGCGAAGATGATCGCTCCCTTGTGGGAGACGGGGCTCGTCACCATGTCCGTGGCCATGAACAGGGCCCCGATGAGCAGCCCTCCCCCGAGGAGGTGACGGAGCGCGTCCCCGGAGAACCAGGACGACCAGGCCGTCCCTCCCCCCGCCAGGCGGATCCTCTCCGGAAGGACGAAGGCGAGCACGAGCACCGTCAAGCAGAAGAAGACGGGGACCCTCCAGTCCACGTAGCCGCGGATCATGAGGAAGAGACCCCCGAGGATCAGGAGGAAGCCCATCGTCTCTCCCAGGCAGCCGTTGCGCATGCCGAAGAGGAGGAGCAGGTAGGCCTTGCCCTTGCTCGCGGAGGGATCGGCGGGATCCTGGCCCGTGGAGAGGAGGAGGTTCCGATCCACCGCGGCCCGCCACTGGGCGGCGCTCTCCACCTCGGGGTCCGTGAGGGGGGAGGGAGCCGTGAGCGCCGCCCGGCCGTCCAGGTCGTAGAGGAGCGGCGGCGTGGCCTCCGCGGGGCGGGGCCAGGCGGCCCCCAGGATCGTGGCCGCGGGCCAGGCGGCGAGCACGAAGGCGCGCGCCACCAGGGCGGGGTTCCAGATGTTGTTTCCGAGGCCCCCGAAGGCGTGCTTCGCCACGAGGATGGCGAACGCCGATCCGAAGACGGACACGTACCACGGCTGGTTCGCGGGCATCACGTAGGCGAACAGGAGGCCCGTGAGGAACGCGCTCCCGTCCCAGCAGGTGATCTTCACCTTCCGGAACCGCTGGGCGAGCGCCTCCGCCAGCACCGCGGACCCCACGCACAGGACGATGGTGAGAAGCGCCTTCCAGCCGAACCACCAGACGGCGAACACCCCCACCGGCGCCAGGACCGCGTTCACCGTCCACATGATCCGCGGCACCGACTCCGAGGTCCGGATGTGGGGGGACGACCTGATGATGAGCGGGGAGGTTTCGGTCTCGGTCATCACTCTCTCCGGAACTAGTGACCGGCCTGCGCGGCCCGGATCTTCCTCAGCGCGGCCTTGGCATGACGGATCTGCTGCACGATCGGCCGGTGGGCGGGGCAGACGAACGCGCAGCACCCGCACTCGATGCAGTCGTCCACGTGGTAGTGCTCCGCGGTCTCCCAGCTCCGGCTCTCCGAGGCGAGGGAGAGATCGAGGGGAGTGAGACGCACCGGACACACCTCCACGCACGAGGCGCACCGGATGCAGTCCCGGGGCTCCCCCTCCGCCACCCGCGTGAGCGCCAGGATGCCCGAGGTCCCCTTGGACACCGGCACCTCGGGGGTGTACACGGCCATCCCCATCATGGGCCCCCCCAGGAGGAGGGTGGAAGGCGCCGCCGCGAGCCCCGCGTCGTCGAGGAGCACCCGGACCGGCGTCCCGATCCGCGTGAGGTAGTTGCCCGGGCGGGCCACGGCGTCCCCCACCACGGTGACCAGGCGCTCGATGAGAGGCAGGTTCCGGGCCACGGCCTGGTAGATCGCGTAGCACGTCCCCACGTTGTGCACCACCACCCCCACGTCCATGGGCAGCCCGCGCTTCCGGGGGGTGGGCACCTCCCGGCCCAGCACCGCCTTGATGAGCTGCTTCTCCCCGCCCTGGGGGTACTTCGTCTTCGCCACCGCCACGCGGGCGTCGGCGAGCCCCAACTCCCCGATCGTCCTCTCCATCACCGCCGCGGCGTCGGTCTTGTTGTCCTCCGTGGCCAGGATCAGGGTCTTCGCCCCCACGATCCTGCGGACGAGATCCGCACCCCGCACCATGTCCGCGGTGCGGTCCATCATGAGGCGGTAGTCGCAGGTGAGCAGCGGCTCGCACTCGGCGCCGTTCACGATCACGGTGTCGATGGGCTTGTCCTTGGGAGGATCGAGCTTCACGTGGGCGGGGAACGTGGCGCCCCCCAGCCCCACGATGCCCGCCGCCTTCACCCGGGCGAGCATCTCCTCCCGCGAGAGGCGGGCGGGGTCCGTCTCCTCTCCCACCCCGTCGAAGAGGACGTCCCGCCCGTCGTTCTCGATGATCACGGAGAGGACCTTCCCCCCCGAGTGGTGCGGAGCGGCCTTCACGTCCTTCACCACCCCGGAGACCGGCGAATGCACCGGGGCGGAGACGAAGCCCTTCGCCTCCCCCACCGGCTGGCCCATGCGGACCTCGTCCTTCTTCTTGACGATCGCCTCGCAGGGAGCCCCGATGTGCTGGGAGAGAGGGACGACCACCATCTCGGGAACCGGCGCCCGGCGCACGGGCTCGTCCTTCGTCAGCTCCTTGCCGTCGGGAACGTGCATCCCGCCCGGAAACGTGAGAACCATTCCCTGCCTCCCCGGTAAAAGGGCCCCGCGCGTCACCGGAGGACCTCCACGCCGTACGCCTTCCGCACCTTCCTCGCCCACCGGCGGTACTCGTCGAGCGAGAACGGGCGCTCCCGGAGCCCGGCCTCGATCTCCGGCCCCGCCTCCGCCCAGGTGACCTCGCGCGCGGGCAGCCGCCGGACGATCTTGAACACGTGCCAGAGCGTCCGTCCCGCCTCCCGCACGGGGACGGGATCCGTCACCTCCCCGGGCGAGAGGGCGAAGAGCCGATCCGCCAGCCCCGGCACGTCCACGTCCTCCCGGGCGAAGGGAGGCAGGGCGGGGGCGGCGGCCACGCCCGTCCCCGCGCCGAGGGTGGAGAGGTCCGCGCCGGCCCGCGCCCCCTCCGCCGCCCGCCGGGCGGCGTCCCGCTCGAGAAAGACGGCGTGGCGCACCTCCAGACGATCCTCCCGGAGCTGATCGAGGCGCACCACGCGGTCCCTGAGGAGCCGGATCCGCGTGAGCCTCGCCAGGTCCCGCCGGTGATCCTCGAGGGAGATCCCGTAGCGGTCGCGGAGGTACCCCGCGAGCGTCGTCCCCGCGCCGTACTGGACCCGGACGGCCTCCTCCCGCCGCGCCAGCTCCTCCCGCACCCCGTCCTCCACCGCCCCCGGCGGCGGCCGCACGCCGAGACGACGGGCCTCGGCCTCGAGGATCCGCTCGTCCACGAGCTGGGTGAGGGCCTCCTCCGCCTGGTCCCGGAAGTAGCGCAGGACGAACTCCCCCACGTCGCTCCGGCGGATCACCCCTTCCCCCACCCGCACCAGGACGAGGTCCCCGGCCCCTTCCCTCCGCACGAGCGGGAAGCGCGCGGAGTCGGGAGCGGTCTCCCCCCGGCCGAGAGGCTCCGGGGGCGTCCTCTCCGGACCGCCGGCCGGCACCCGGCAGGCCGCGGGGGCGAGAAGCAGGGGAATCGCGAGAAGCAGCCTGGTCAAGACGTGGCTTCCACGGGAGACGACGCGAACCGGTGTGCGGATCGCGGGATTCTAGCCCGCGCGACCCCGCGGGAGCGCACGGTTTCCGACGGAGGGACGCCTTTGCCGGGCGCTTACTTCCGCTTCTCCCTCTTCTCCACGAAGTCCTTCCACTTCCTCCACTTCCGGGTCAGCTCGATGAAGTTGTGCTCCTCCGGATCGTAGCCGATGAGCTTCGCCTTCCCGGGCCAGAAGGTGGCCAGGATGCCGCTCGCCCAGATCCGGACCTTCTTCTCCCGGGAGCGGAGCTTGGGCAGGAGCTGGCGGGCGATCTCCTTCTTCAGACGGTCGAAGCCCACCTTCTCGCGGAAGCGGGTCCGGATGGCGGCCGCGGCCGCCATCCGGTACCGGTCGTCTTCCCTCTCGTCGAGGAGGAACTTCAGGACGTCGCGGTAGGAATCGATGGAAACGAGGCTCTGCTCGTAGGCCTTGATCTTCTCCATCTTGACGTCCCGGGCCGCGGCCGCGGCCGCGGCCGCCCTCTCCGCCCGGAGCTTCTTCGCGGCTTCCAGCACCGCCTTCACGGTGGGCAGCTCCCGCAGGGTGGGAGCTCGCGCCAGGGCGACGCCCGGCGGCGCGGCGGCCAGGAAGACGATCGCCAGGGCGAGGGCCGGTCGTCGCATGGGGAACCTCCTACCGGCAGATGACGATCCGCTCGTATCCGGCCAGGTTGCAGTTCGGGCAGACCTTCTTGATCTCGTTGCCTCCCTGGGCGTTGATGATACGGATCACCCCGATGCCCCCGCAGGTGGGACAGGTGCGCTTCTCCACCCGGAGCACCTTCAGCACCTCGGGCTCGAACTCCGCGAACCAGGCCTTCACGAAGTTCGCGCGGTCCTTGGGCCGGGCCTCCTTCCACCACTCGTCCCGCGTCTTCGGCTTCTCGTCCTTCCGGGAGCCGCGCGGGATGGGCCGGGTGCGCGAGCCGGGGCTCCGCCGCTGCCGCGGGTTGCTGATCCTCCGCATCCGGGACGCCACCTCCGGGTGGATGAAGGTCCCCCCGTCGTAGGAGAACCGCCGGATCATCCGCGAGGTGCGGTTGTTCCAGAGCTCCAGGGCTTCCGCGGGCTCGATCCCCGCGTCCCCCGCGATGGTCTCGAAGAGCTCCCGCTTCAGGCCCTTCGGGTTCAGCGCCCACGTGAGCACCTCGTTGATGGAGGCTTCCCGGTCCCGCACCTTCTTCGACACCAGGTCGTTGAGGACCCGGCCGAAGCGCCGGGCGACCTCCCGGGAGTAGTACTTCCGGCGGTCGTTCTCCATCCGGGTGCGCAGGCGCTCGAGATCCAGCTCCTTCAGGATCGCGGGGCTCTCGGCGTACTCCTTCTCCAGGTCGTCGATCGCCTGCAGGGCCTCGTCGAACTTCTTCCGGGCCCGGAGCTTCATGATCTCCGTCCGCTTCTCCACCGCTCCGTGATGCCGGACGAGGATCTTCAA
>JAOZQC010000556.1:0-1502 GCA_029932425.1 Planctomycetota bacterium
CGGCTGGACGATCGAGGGGTTCGAGGCCATGGTGGATGCGATCGCGGCCGCGGGATCGGAGGTGGGGGCATGAGTGCGAAGCCGGACCGGAAGGAGAGGGCCGCCCTGCTGAAACGCGTCCGTGCCGCACGCGGGGAGATGGTGAAGGCCGCCCAGGAGGAGAGGAAGGCGGTCCGGGCGTTGCGCAGGAAGATCGAGCAGGCCCTGGCCGGCGGGCCGAAGACCGTGCCCGATCTGGCGGAGGCGGTGGGCGCCGTCACGGACACCGTCCTCTGGCACGTGACGGCCATGAAGAAGTACGGCCGGGTGGTCGAGGACGAGCAGGACGGCGACTGGTTCCGGTACCGGCTCGTCGAGAAGGAAGCGAAGGAGGAGGAATGAGTCTCCGCGCGGATCCCACGCTCCTCGCCGAGATGGCGCGCTTCGGGGCCTTCGACGTGAACGCCTGCTTCAACTGCGGGAACTGCACCGCGGTCTGTCCCCTCTCGAAGGACAACGACGCCTTTCCGCGCCGGATGATCCGCTACGCCCGGCTCGGCCTCTCGGACCATCTCGTGGCGAGCAAGGAGCTCTGGCTCTGCCAGTACTGCGGGGAGTGCTCGGTGACCTGTCCGCGGCAGGCGGAGCCGGGGGAGTTCATGGCCTCCGCGCGCCGGTACGCCATCGCGCGCCTGGCCCCCACCTCGTTCGCCCGGAAGCTCACCACGTCCCCCGGCGGGGCGGCGGCGGGGCTGCTCCTGGTGGCCGTCGTGCTGGCCGGGTTCTTTCTCGCCTGGTCCCCGGGGATGCCGGCGGGCCGTTTCACCACCGCCCGCATGCTGGACTTCATCCCCTACGAGGTCATCCACTACACCGGTCTCGCGGTGTTCGCCTTTCTCGGTCTGATGACCCTCGGGGCGGTGCTTTCCATGGTGTGGAGCTTCGCGAAGGCGCCGGTGCCGGGAGGGATGGGCGCTCCCCCTGCGAGGCCGGGACTCTTCCCCTTCGGGACGGCCTTCCGGGCGCTGCGGGAGGCGCTGATCGAGGTCTTCGGACCGGAGCTTCCGCTCCTGCGCGGCGGAGGACTGGGAGGAGAAACGTCCCTGGACCTCGAGCCGATGGTTTCTGCACCTCGCGATCATGGGGGGGTTCCTCGGGCTCCTCGCCGCCACCGGGCTGGACCACCTGCTCAAGGACCCGGACCGGCACGTGCCGATCTGGTACCCGATCCGGCTCCTGGGGACCGTGGCGGGGGCGCTTTTCCTGTACGGTGCCGGCTTGACCCTCTGGTTCCGGATCACGAAGCGGGACCGGCCCTCCTCCCGGAGCCGTCTCTCGGACTGGACGTTTCTGGGGATCCTCCTCGCCACCGGTCTCACCGGGTTCCTGCTCGAGGGGGCGATCTACCTGCATCTCACGGGAAGCGCGGTCCTCTACGGCCTCTTCCTCGTCCACCTCGTGCCGGCGATGGAGCTCCTGATCCTGCTTCCCTTCACCAAGTTCGCTCACGCCGTCTACCGGCC
>JAOZQC010000556.1:1512-2654 GCA_029932425.1 Planctomycetota bacterium
GGGCCGGCGGCGCTCTGGATCCATGGCTTCCGGAGGCTGCGCGCCGCCCGGTAGACACGAGACTCTAACGACAACGACCGCACACCTCACCCCCTCGAAGGAGAGAAGAAGATGGCTGACGAAGTGCCGGAGAAGATCCTCATCGTGGCCACCCACGGACCGGAGGACCCCGAGCGGGCCACCCTGCCCTTCGTGGTTGCGAACGCGGCCCTGGTCATGGACGTGGGAGCCGTGGTGGCGTTGCAAGGCACGGGGGTCCTTCTCGCCAGGAAGGGCGAGGCCGGGCATATCTTCGCCGCCGGCCTTCCCCCCCTGAAGGAGCTCATGGACACGTTCCTCGAGCTGGGCGGGAAGCTCCTCGTCTGCACGCCGTGCGTGAAGGAGCGGAAGATCACCGAGGACATGCTTCTCGAGACCTCGGAACTCATCGCCGGCGCCCGGGTGGTCCAGGAGGCCATCGAGGCGAAGGCCGTCTTCAACTACTGAGGCCGGCATGTCCTTCCTGGCCTGGCTGGGGATCGGGTTCGTCCTGGGAGCGGCGGTTCTGGGGGCGGTTCTGTGGCGGATCGCCCCCCGGCTCATGCTCTCCGAGAGACGGAGCCCGCTCGGCCTCGACGAGACGGTGAGCCGGATCGAGGAGGCGGCGAAGGCGGCCGGCTGGAACGTCCAGAGCGTGCTCCCGCTCGAGGAGTCGGTGAAGAAGCAGGGCGGCCCCGAGGTCCGGCCCGTGCGGCTCGTGAACCTCTGCAAGGGGGAGTACTCGGGGAAGATCCTGGCGGAGGACGGCGCCCGCCTCGTCTCCGTCATGATGCCCTGTACGATCTCCGTCTACCAGAAGTCGGACGGCACCGTGTGGATGGGTTCCATGAACCCCGGCCTCCTCGGGCGGATGTTCGGCGGAGTGGTGAGCGAGGTCATGGCCGGTCCCGTGGCGCGGGAGCAGGCGCGCTTCCTCGCCTCCGTGGAGTGATCCCGGCCTGACCGCCTGACGGATCGAGCCCGCGCCGCGAGGCGGAACCTCCCCTCCGGGCCGTCCCGTGGTGTCGAGCCGCGGACCGCCCGATCGGCGCCGCCCTGCCGGCTGGCGGCCCGGATCGGAGGCGCCTCGACGCCTAGCGTAGGCCATGCACCTGTCGAAAGCA
>JAOZQC010000069.1:0-3526 GCA_029932425.1 Planctomycetota bacterium
AGAACACGAAGGAGATGGAGGTGGCCACGTAGACGCTCCGCACCAGGCCGTACTTCGGGGTGAGGAACCCGCGGAGGATCCGCCCCCCGTCCATGGGGAAGGCGGGAATCAGGTTGAAGAGGCCGCAGATGAGGTTCAGCTTGAACGTGATCTGGATCGTGTCCTGGAGGAAGGTGGGGGGACCCCCGATCGCCTCCACCCGGGCCCAGTCGAAGGGATCGAGGAGCGGCCACCCGATGCGGATGCCCGCCAGGGCCACCACGGGGAGGAGGAGGACGGCGGCGGCCAGGTTCACCGCCGGGCCCGCGGCCGCGATCCTCACCTCCGCTCCTCCCCGGGCCTCCTGCGCCAGGTAGGCGAGCCCTCCCAGCGGCCACAGCATCACCCGGTCCGTGTCGATCCCCTCCCGGCGGGCCGCGAACACGTGCCCGAACTCGTGGGCGACCACGAAGAGGTAGAGGAGGAGGATCCCGAGCCCCACCGCGAGTCCCCAGCGGGCCCCGCTCGCGGATCCCGCGCGCACCGCGTAGAGCAGGAGGAAGAGGGGGAACGTCCAGTGGACCCCGATGCGGACGCCGGACAGGGAACCGGCGGGCAGGCACCAGTGGACCCAGCTTCCCGGCCGGCGCATCTCCATGACGGGCCCATTGAAGCACGGACGGCCGCCCGCCGGAAAAGGGGCCGGACCGGGCCGCGGGGCGAAGGGGGAAGGCCCTACTTGTCGACCTTCACGAAGGTGCCGCCGTTCTCGGCGGCCAGGCGGGCGAGAAAGCGGGCCGCCTCCTCCTCGTCGTACATGCGGTCGGGGGAGATGCTCCGGCCCCGCCCCAGGCCCGGCCCCATCCGGCCGCCGAACCGGCCCACCTTCCCCCGGAGGAGGGCGATGCAGTTCACTCTCACCTTGCGGAAACGGTTCAACCAGCGGAAGCGGATGAGGATCTCGTCCTGCTCGGTGTACCGGCCGAGGGAGGGGCTGCCGTCCCCGAGGAAGTAGATGGTGTCGATGAGCCGGTTCTTCTCCAGCGCTTCCACCAGGGTGTCCCAGACGTTGGTGCCCCCGCCCACGGAGAGCCGATCCACGAAGCGCAGGGCCTCGGCCACGTTCTTCTTCGTGGCCTTGACCTCCGAGTCCTTCCACCAGGTCGTGCCGCTGCCGAACCCCACGATGTTGAAGAGCGTCCGCGGGTTCAGCTCCTCCAGGGTCTTCTTCAGCTCCTTGCGCGCGGTCTCGATGCGGGGCGGCTTCCCCGCGTCCATGCTGCCCGAGTGGTCCACGATGAAGAGGACCCGGTCGGAGAGGATCTTCAGCCCGTAGTAGGTGGCCACCGACCCGTTCCGGCCGGCCACCGGTTTCTCCGGGAGCTTCCCCGCCTTCTTGCGGGCGAGCCAGAGCTCCCAGGCGTCGGCGTCGAAGCCGAACTTCTCGCCCGTGATCGCCTCGAGGGTACGGCGGGCGGTGTCCATGACCCGCAGGCGGCCCGAGCGAAGGAGGCCGATGAGCGCGGGAATCCCCGGCTCGGCCCGGTAGCGACCCACGGTCTCCGCCACCGACTCCTGGACGCGCGGGGAGACGTCGGAGGCCAGGGGCAGGACTCTCGCCACGACGCCCGGATCTCCCGTCTCCGCGAGGGCCAGCACGGCCCCCTCGCGGAGGACCCCGTCGGGGTTCTCCAGGTAGGGGGCGATCACGGGAATCGCCTCCTTTCCCCCGATCCGGCCCAGGGCGAGGAGGGACTCGTAGACGATCCGCGGGTGGCGGCGCTCCTTCTCCAGGATCTTCCGGATCGGCTCGAAGGCTTCCTTCGTCCCGAGGAGCCCCAGCGACTGGATCACCGCGGCCCGGAGGTCCCGGTCCTTCCGCTCGGGGAGGAGGTTCTTCGTGAGCCAGGGCCCGATGCGGGGATCGGCGGCCTCCCCCAGGGCCAGGGGGAGGCAGAGCCGGTAGATGTCGTTGTGCTCCCTCAGGCAGATCCGGACCAGGGTCTTCAGGACCTTCAGGTTCCCCATCTTCGCCAGGCCGATCATGGCCGGGATCCGGCAGATCTGCTCGCGGTCCTTGGTGAACGCCGTGTAGAGGACCCGGAGGGCGGCGGGGTCGCCCAGGTCCCTGAGCTCCTCCAGGATCCGGCGGCGCTCCTTCACCTTCTCCCAGAGCGGGCTCCGCTTGACCTTCTCGTACTCCCGGATCAGCTCCCGGCACCGCCGGGCGGCGGCGGGGTCGGCGGGCTCCCCGGCGGGAGCGGCCAGGGGAGCCAGGAGCAGGAGGAAGATCACGCGCCGGAACATCGATTTCATCCTATCATGGTAGACGTCCGATCCGTATTCCTGGTACCCGACGACAGGCTCGACCACACCCTTTCCCGGGAGAACCCCATGACCAAGTCAGCGGCAGTGTTCCTGTTCCTCGGCCTCTTCCTCCTCGCCCCGGCGCGGGCCGAGGATCCGCCGGCCCCCGCGGCGAAGAAGTCCGCCGTCCTCCGGCTCAAGTTCCGCAAGGACGCGAAGCTCCGGTTCCGCACGCGCACGGAGCAGGTGACCTCCACCGAGGTGTTCCGGCAGACCCAGACGATCGTGCAGGAGAACACCTGGACGGTGAAGGAGGTGGCGGAGGACGGTACGGGGACGCTGGAGATCTCCTTCGATCACATCAAGTTCGAGTCCGAGAACCCCATGGCGGGAAAGACGACCTTCGATTCGAAGGCCGAGGACGCAAAGGAGAAGAGGAAGGACCCGCGCGTGGCCCCCCTCGCGGCCATGCTGGGGAAGTCGTTCACCATGCAGATGACGCCCCGGGCCAAGGTGGTGAAGGTCACGGGCTTCGAGGCCATGATGAAGGATGCGCTCGAGGGCAACCCCATGTGGGAGATGATGAAGGAGATCTTCTCCGACGAGTCGATGGCCGAGAAGATGCAGGCCACGGCCTGCGAGTTCCCGGAGGGGGCGGTGAAGGTGGGGGACACCTGGAAGCACTCCGGCAAGATGAACCTCGGCCTCATGGGCAGCCTCACCATCTCCGGAACCTACACCCTGAAGGAGGTGAAGGAGTCGGAGAAGCTCCGGACCGCGAGGATCGGGTGGGAGGCGGCCCTCGGGTCGAGTTCCCTGAAGGCCCCCGCGGGGGGAGGCATGGGGATCACCTTCACTCTCACCAGCGGCAAGCTCTCGGGGGAGATCGTGCTCGATCTCGGGAAGGGCGCGATCCGGAAGACGAGCTACACGATCACCATGGACCTCGAGGCGGGAGGGCAGAAGATCCGGTCGGAGATGAAGATGGAGCAGGTGCTGATCGAGTAGCCTGCTTCCGCCCGATCCGCCCGGAGGCCCCGGGCCGATGACGAAGGGGGGCGCCCCGGAGGGCGCCCCCCTTTCCTTCGCGCTCCGCGGCCGCGCCGTGGAGATCCGCCGCGGGGCTACTCCTTGATCCCGGCGATCTCCTCCAGCATGGCCGTGGTGAGAGACTTCGGCCTCTCGATGGGGTAGCCGAGAGCGCGGTCCCAGGTGATGTTGGCCAGGGTCCCGATGGCGC
>JAOZQC010000069.1:3536-8234 GCA_029932425.1 Planctomycetota bacterium
CGGTGTAGCGCGGGTCGGTCTTGCGGAGCACCGCGTGGCCGTAGCCGGGGATGACCTGGCCGCTGTTCAGCGTGTCCCAGAGCGCCTCCCGGACGTTCTCCTCGGTGGGCTCCTGGTCGCCGAGCTTCTCCATGAAGGCCTGGGTCCAGCGGAGGACGTTCTCGTTCGCCAGGCCGTGCAGGGGTCCCGCGAGCCCGTCCAGCCCCGCCGAGAGGGCGTAGTAGCAGTCGCTGAGAGCGGAAGCCACGAGATGGATCGTGTGGGCCGAGACGTTCCCCGACTCGTGGTCGGAGTGCAGGATGAAGTACATCCGGGCCACGTCGTCGTAGGGGGCGGGGATGCCCATCATGTGCGCGAAGTTCCCACCGAAGTCCAGCTCGGGGTCGCTGGCGATCGGGGTGTCACCCTTGAACTTCATCCGGTAGATGTAGGCCCCGATGGTGTTCAGCTTCGCCATGAGGTTGGAGCAGTCCTCGAACATCGGGTCCCAGTAGTCCATCTTGCTCATGCCCTTGCGGTACCTCTCCGCGAAGATGGACTCGCGCTGCATGGACAGGACGGCGGCCGAGAACATGGTCATGGGGTGGGTGTCGCGGGGCATGGTGCGGAGCACGTCGAACACGTACTGGGGCACCTGGCCGCGCTGCTTCCAGTCCTCCACCACGCTCTGGGCCTGCTCCGCGGTGGGGATCTCCCCCGTGAGGATGAACCACCAGAAGGACTCGACGGTGGGGTACTCGCTTCCCGGCCACTTCGGCAGGGCCTCGAAGGTTTCGGGGATGGTCTTGCCCCGGAAGCGGATCCCCTCCTCCGGGTCCAGGTAGGAGGTGTCGGTGACCAGGCAGCGGACTCCCCGGGCCCCCCCGATGACCTGCCCGATGGTGACCTTGCCTACCTCGACGTCCGCGTACTCCTTGAGGAGCCGGGTGGTGCGGGGGCGATGCTCCTCGATCTTCTGCGCCAGCACATCCTTCAGCGTCGACATGGAAACTCTCCTTCTGCGTTGGACCCAACTGCTTCGTGGGCGTGCACGATCATGGAATCGGACAGGTTCAAGGCCCTGGCGGCCAGGCGGGACTCCCGGTGCGGCGGAGGGAACATGGTACGGCAAACGGTCCAGATCGGGACCGGAAAAGCGGACCCCGGCGGGAGGGAATCCACCCCCCGCGCGCGCCGGAGGTCAGAGGTCGACCGACATCTCCCGCCAGGGGATGCGGTCCGGGTCCACGCCGGAGAGGGTGGCGATGAGATCCTCCCGGCCGTAATACCGGGCCTTGCCGGAGGGAGGACGGGCCAGCAGCACCACGGGGAGGCCCTCCAGGGCGTTCCCCAGGGCCTCCACGTAACGGTCGGCCTCGCTCCGGAACTCGAGCACGCCGGGTTGCACCATCACCACCGCGAAGCGCTCGTCTCCCGCCTTCACGATGCTGCCCGTGATCTTCATCCGGGCAGGATATCCGCCCCCCCCGCCGAACACCAGACGATCCTTGTGGCGGAGGAAGCGAAAACCTATGGTGCGCGGGGGTTTCTCTTGACGGGCGAAGGGCATCTATCAAGACTCGCTCCTGATAACGCTGCGCATCGGTGAACCGGAGGGGCCATTGGACGCCACCACTCTGGCCCGACTGCAGTTCGGGTTGACCATCGCCTTCCACTTCATCTTTCCTCCCCTCACCATCGGTCTGGCCTGGCTCCTGGTGATCGCGGAGTGGAAGGGACGGAAGGACCCCGCCTGGGAGCGGATCGGGCGGTTCTTCGGGAAGCTCTTCGCGCTCACCTTCGCGGTGGGGGTGGCGACGGGCATCGTCATGGAGTTCCAGTTCGGGACGAACTGGGCCGTCTACTCGAGGTTCGTGGGGGACATCTTCGGGCCCCCCCTGGCCGCCGAGGGCGTCTTCGCCTTCTTCCTCGAGTCCACCTTCCTCGGCCTCTACCTGTTCGGCCGGGGCCGCGTCTCCCGGAACGTGCACTGGTTCTCGATCCTCATGGTGGCGGTGGGCGCCACCCTCTCCGCGTTCTGGATCATCGTGGCGAACTCGTGGCAACAGACCCCCGCGGGTTTCGTGGTCCGGAACGGCCGGGCGGAGCTCACGAACTTCGCGCAGGCCGTCTTCAACCCCTCCACCCTTCCGAGGTACCTCCACACCATCGTGGCCTCCCTGATCTGCGGGTCCTTCTTCATGGCGGGGATCTCGGCCTACCTCGTCCGGAAGGGGAAGGAGGCGGACGCGGCGGGCCGGACGCTGAAGCTGGCCGTGGTGTTCGGGTTCATCGTCTC
This sequence comes from Planctomycetota bacterium, assembly GCA_029932425.1. Taxonomy (GTDB): domain Bacteria; phylum Planctomycetota; class JAJSAM01; order JAJSAM01; family JAJSAM01; genus JAOZQC01. Next base: position 5,815 of record JAOZQC010000069.1, read on the forward strand.
GATCATGGCCGCGGATCCCACCGGGCACATCCACGCCCGCCAGGTGGCCCGGACCCAGCCCGAGAAGTTCGCGGCCATGGAGGGCCTCTACGGCAGCTCCCAGAGCGCTCCCCTGATCCTCTTCGCCGTCCCCACCACCCGGCCTCCGGATCTCCACGCCCGGATCGAGATCCCCGGGATCACCTCCTGGCTGGCCTTCGGGAGCCTGGACGCCCCGGTCCGGGGGCTCAAGGACTTCCCCGAGGACGAGGTGCCGCAGGGCTTGGATCTCTGGCTCACCTTCGTCTCCTTCCACAACATGGTGCTCCTCGGGATGCTGTTCATCGGGGTGATGGGGATCGGGGTCCTCCTCCTCGTGCGAAAACGGCTGCTCCGGGCCCGGTGGTTCCTGCGCATCCTCCTCTGGACCGTCCCGCTCCCGATCTTCGCCTGCGAGCTGGGATGGATGACGGCGGAGGTGGGGAGGCAGCCGTGGATCGTCCACAAGCTGCTCCGGACGGCGGACGCCGCCTCCGTGACCGTTTCTTCCGGTGAGATCCTCTTTTCCCTGATCCTCTTCTTCCTCATCTACGTCTGCCTGGGGATCCTCTGGCTCTGGCTCCTCGTCCGGAAGGTGAAGAAGGGACCGGAAGCGGCTCCGGCGTCCGAGGGGGTGGCCTGATGAGTCCGAACTTCCTGCAGACGATCTGGTTCTTGCTCGTGATGTTCCTCATCGCGGGGTACGCGGTGCTGGACGGCTTCGACCTGGGGGTGGGGACCCTCTCCCTCTTCCGGAGGGAGCCCGGGGACCGGAGGCTCATGATGAACGCCATCGGTCCCGTGTGGGACGGAAACGAGGTCTGGTTGCTCACGGGGGGCGGGGCCCTCTTCGCGGCGTTCCCCCCGGTCTACGCCACCGTGTTCAGCGGGTTCTACCTGGCCCTCATGCTCCTGCTCCTCTTCCTCATCCTGCGGGCGGTGTCGATGGAGTTCCGCGGCCAGGTGGATTCCGGGCGCTGGCGGCGCTTCTGGGACCTGGCCTTCGGCTTCGGAAGCGCGGTTCCCGCGCTCCTCTTCGGAGTGGCCGTGGGGAACATCCTCCGGGGGATCCCCCTCGACTCCGCGGGCCGCTTCGCGGGTTCCTTCCTCGGCCTCCTGAACCCCTACGCCCTGGTGGTGGGCCTTCTCTCCCTCGCCATGTTCGCCTGCCACGGCGCCCTCTACATGGCCATGAAGAGCGAGGGCGAGCTCCGGGAGGACATGGAGCGCTGGGCGATCCGGGGCTGGATCGCCTGGGTGGTGCTCTACACGGCGGCGACCCTCCTGAGCTTCCTCCTCGCCCCGCACCTGTTCGCGGACGTGTTCTCGAACCCCGCGGCCTGGGTCTTCTTCCTCCTCCTCCTCGCCGCCCTGGTCACCCTGCCCGTGTTCCTCCGGGCCGGGTACCGGGGCCGGGCGTTCCTGGCATCCTCGGCGGGGATCGTCTCCTCCATCGGGGTGGCGGCGGCGGGCCTCTTCCCCCGGCTCGTGCCTTCCGTCACGGATCTCTCCGGGAGCCTGACCGCGGCGAACGCCTCCTCCACGGACCGGACGCTCCTCACCATGCTGGTCATCGCCCTGGTGGGCATGCCGTTCGTGATCGGCTACACGATCTGGGCCTACCGCACCTTCAAGGGGAAGGTCACGCTCACGGAGGAGTCCTACTGATCCGCGCACAGCCTCGGGGGGCTCACCGCCCCCCGAACACCTTCGGGTAGCGGTAGTAGACCTCCATGCACATGGTCATGAGGGCCGTGGAGTAGACGCGGCCGCCCTCCCGGCCCCAGGGGCCGGCGGGGTCCCAGGAGCCGCGGAACGCTCCGTCCTTGCGCTGGCGGTCGACGATCGCGGTCTTGACGGCGTCGTTCCACCGCTTCCAGCCGTCTCCGCCCACCTGGAACATGGCGAGGGTGCCGTAGTACCAGTAGTACATGTCGAGGGAGCCCCCGGCCTCGTCCCAGCGGGGGAGCGTTCTCTCCAGGAGCTCCGCGCCCTTCCGGATCATCTCGCTCCTCGCGGGATCCTCCCCGAGGAAGATCCGGGAGAGGACGGCCACCGCGGTGAGGGATTCCGAGCGGTCCGGGGGGAACCGCTCCATCGTCTCCTCCGTGCGCGCGGGGCCCGTGCCCCGGGCCGTGTACCCCGCCCGGCCGTACTCGGGCTCCGTCACCTTCTCGATCCAGGCCTTCGCTCCCGCGAGGGCGCCGGGGCTCACGCGGAGGCCGGCCTCCCGCCCCGACTTCAGCGCCATGACCATCCAGCCCGTGACCGAGGTGTCGTTGGTCCCGATGGGCGGCGAGTCGTAGCGCCAGGCGCCGTAGGGGTTGCGCGAGACGGTGATGAAGTTGATCGCCTTCTGGGCCGGGCCGCGCAGGAGCGGGCTCTTGGAGAAGTAGTAGGCA
>JAOZQC010000069.1:8244-10273 GCA_029932425.1 Planctomycetota bacterium
GGTGTCGTTCCCGCCGGGCCGCATCCCGTAGCGCCAGGCCAGGTAGGGGTTCCGGCACTTCTCCACGAAGTCGAGCGCGGACTGGGCGCTCGCCCGGAAGAGGGCGGAGCCGGTGAGGGCGTACGCCTCCACCATGGCCAGGGCGGCCACGGCGTGGTTGTACGTGAACCGGCGGTCGGTGCGGGCTCCGAAGCACCCCTCCGGGTCCTGGATCTGCTTCAGGTACCGGAGTCCCCGGCGGACCGTCTTCCGGTACGCGCCGTGCCGGTGGGTCTGGCCGGCGCCGAGGAAGGCGAGGAGGGCCAGACCGGTGACGCCGGGATCGTAGAAGGCGCCTCCGGGTCCGTCGCAGACGGGCTGGAGCTTGTCGTGCTTCATGAAACCGTCCGCGTCCCAGCGGCCGTCCCCGTCCTGGTGGTCCCGGAGCCACTCCAGACCCAGGCTCGGTCCGAAGCCGCGGCGAGCGGAGCCCGCGAAGCCTATCCTCCGGATTCTTCCGAGCGAGCCGCCCGGCGGCCCGCCCGCGGACCCGCCGACGCCCACCAGGGGGTTGTTCGACCAGCCGCCGAGGTCGGCGTCGGAGGGGAAGTCCCTCCGGGGATCGAGGGTGGCGGAGGGGATCGGATTCTCCCGCTCGGAGGGAAGGATCTCCACGGCGTCCTCGGTGAGTCGCGCCTCGGGGAGGCGGTCCGGCGTCTCCGGAGGCGGCGTCTCGCGGACCGGGGGTTTCACCTCCGCCTCGGTGGGCGGCATCCAGGCGTCCTCGATCTCGGTGACGACCTGGGCGTTCACCGCGGTGGTCCCCACGGCGAAGGGCAGGGAGAAGAGGAGGAGCACGACCAGGCCGTGGAGGGCGAGGGAGAGGAACCACCAGGGCGCGGAGCGGACCTGGGCGTAGAGGAGGTCGTGGAACGAATCCCCGGGCCGCGGAGAGCGAATCGGGGTTTCCGGCTGCACGGGCGGTCTCATGACGGTCTCCTTTCGATGCGCGTCCGTGCAGCTCGAGGCCTCTCGCTGCCTTCCTGGGAACGGATCCCCGGAGGGAAGGTTCGCGGAGAAGGCGGAGAACGGGCCGGAAAAGGAGAGAGAGGAGACGGCGGGCGAAAGCGGGGAGGCTACCCGGCGCCCGCTTCCAGCTCCGCCAGGGCGCCGTGGATCTTGCGCGAGGCGGCGAGGACGTCCTGCCGGGCGTCGTCGGAGGCCTTGGCCAGCCCGTCGAGGCCCTGGATCCCGCGGTGTCCCATCCTGAGCTCCAGGAACACCCCGTGGAGGCCGGAGAGGAGGGCGGGGAGGGAGTCGAAGGTGCGGTCCTTCCTCTGGATGCCGGCGAAGTGCAGCCGGAAGGCCTCGCCGTCCTTGTAGAGCTCGGCCCTCAGGTCGTCCGTCTCGTGGATGACGCAGAGCAGGGTCGCGGTTTTCGGGGTTTTCTTCGGCATGAGGCACCAGCGCTTCGCGGCGGGATGATCCTGGAAAACCGAGGATACCACGAGGGACGGGACGCGGAACGATTTGTCGAGGGCCCGCCGGCTCCTATCATGGGGCCCCGGGCCTCCGGGTCCCGGGAGCGCGGAGGTGTTCCAATGAGTCGAGACGGGTTCCTTCCGGCGGCGGTCCTGCTTGCGGCGGTCCTCGCGTTCGGTTCCGGCGTCCCCGCGGACGGCCTGGACGGAGTGGTCCCCGGGGGGTCCGTGGACGCCCTGGCGGCCGCCCTGGCGGAGGTGGGCCCGGGCGGCACGGTGGTGCTGGGCGCCGGGGAGCACCTCCTCACCGCCCCCGTGGAAGTGACCCTGCCCGGCGTGACGGTGACGGCCCGGCCGGGGGCCGTGCTCCGGGGCCGGGGGGCGGAGGAGACGGGACGCCTCGTCCTCTTCCGGGTGAGCGCGGACGGCTTCACCCTGGAGGGGGTCTCCATCGAACCCGCGGCCGGACACCGCGGAGACCTCGCGGTGGTGGAGGTGTCGTCCGGCGACGGCGCCCGGGTCCTGGCCTGCCGGGCGGAGGGGGTGACCCAGCTCGTGGACGGCGGGGG
>JAOZQC010000557.1 GCA_029932425.1 Planctomycetota bacterium
GAGGAGACGGTCGGGGAGATCCGCCGGTTCCTGGCCGGGCTCCGGGGCGTCGCCACCCGGATCGAGAGCGACCATCTCCTGAACCTCCTCCTGGAGCTCCGGGGGGACCTCCCGGACGACCTGGAGGCCCTCCTCGGGCTCTGCGACCGGTTCCTGTCCCTGCCCGAGGACGAGCGGACCCTCTTCGTCCTGGGCCGCCGGGCGGGGGAGATCCGGTTCCTCTCCCAGCTCCCCCGGCCCGGGGTCCGGGAGCGCCTCCTCCTCCTCCGGCGCCGGGCGGAGGACCGGGGGCTCGATCCCCGGTCCCTGGCGGAGACCCTCAGGAGCCGCCTCGTGTGATCGAGAGGAGGAACCACCGGGCCCCGGGGGCGGCGGACCGCCGTCCCCGGGGCGGCTGCCGGAGGAAATAGACGGACCAGAGGGAACCGTCGTCCATGGCGAGCCGGTAGGTGTGGCGGCGGAGGTAGCCTTCCCCGGGGCCGCGTCCGAGCACGCGGCCCTCCTCGAGCCGGGCGGTCACCCGGTACTCCCGGCCCCGCCACCGGAAGCCCGGGGGCAGGCCGGGCTCCGCCCGGGCCAGGGCGGCCGGGTCCCGGGTCCCCTCCAGGGGCGCCAGGGGTTCGCTCACGAACTCCACCACCATGCTTCGCCCTCCCTCCCCGCCGGAGGCGCGTCCCGCCCTCACCCGGGCCGGCGGGTCTCCGCCGCGTTCCGCGGCCCCCGCCCGCCCCCGGGAGCGGCCCTCCCCCGGGCCCGGAGAGGGCGTCCTGCGCCGTCAAAGTTGCCCCGGGCCCCGAGATGGAATATCCCATGGAGCCGTTCTTCGCCAGGGAGACCCCGGATCGCCGTCAGGAAGGCCGCGTGCTCGACTCCATCGCCCTCTACATGGGACTCCTGCTCCTGGCCCTCTTCGTGGCCGTCCTGGAGACGCGCCTCGCGGGGCTCCCCTACACCATCGGGCTCGTGGCGGTGGGGCTGGTGGTGGGGATGCTCGGCGTGGCGCCCTCTCCCCGGGAGGCGGGCTTCGGCCGGGACCTCGTGTTCTTCGTCCTCCTCCCTCCCCTCCTCTTCCAGGGCGCCCTCCACCTCGACTTCAACCGCCTGCTCGCCCACTTCTGGCCGATCCTCCTCTTCGCCATCGCGGGGGTGGCGGTCTCCACCCTGGCGCTGGGAGGGGTGATCTACCTGGCGGGGGGGTTCCAGAGCCTGCTCGTGGCCCTCCTCCTCGGCTCCATGCTCTCCGCCACCGACCCCGTGAGCGTCCTGGCCCTCTTCAAGAAGGCGGGGGTCTCCGAGGACCTCCGGCACGTGATGGAGGGGGAGTCCCTCTTCAACGACGGGACCGCGGTGGTGCTCTTCGGCCTGCTGTACGGGCTCGTGCGCACCGGGGGCACGGTGGATCCTCCCGCCGTGGTCCTCGGGTTCCTGCAGACCGTGGGCGGGGGGCTCCTCACGGGGGCGGTGCTCGGCTACCTCACCTACCTCTTCATGCGGAGCCTGGACGACCCCCTCGTGGAGACCACGGCCTGCCTCGTGCTGGCCCTCGGCTCCTTCTGGGTGGCGGAGCACCTGCTGCACCTCTCCGGGGTCATCGCCACCGTCACCGCGGGGCTCTTCATCGGGAACTACGGCCCCCGCCTCTCCATGAGCCCCAAGGTGAAGGTCTCCCTGAACAGCTTCTTCGAGGTCGTCGACTTCATCATCAACTCCATCATCTTCCTCATGATCGGCCTGGAGATCCGGGAGGTGGGCCTCTCCGGCCTGCTCTCCCACCTGGGCCTGGTGGGGGCCGCGGTGGTGGCGATGCTCGCCAGCCGGGCGCTGGTGGTCTACACCTTCTACCCCGCCCTGAACCTCGCGGGGAGGAAGCGGCCGGGTTCCTGGGCGCACGTCCTCTTCTGGGGAGGGCTCCGCGGCTCGATCCCGGTGGCCCTCCTCCTCGGGCTGCCCCCGGACTTCCCCCACCGGGACGAGCTCCTGGTGGCGGGCTTCGGGGTCGTGCTCTTCTCCCTCCTGGTGCAGGGCCTCACGGTGAAGCCCCTCCTCGCCCGCCTGGGCCTGCAGGGGGGGGCGGAGGGGGAGGGAGGCGCGCGGTGACGGTGATCCGGGTGGACGGGCGGACCCTCTCCCCCGCGGAGGTGCGCCGGGTCCTGGCGGGGGGGCCGGTGACCGCGGAGCTCGAAGACGAGGCCCGGGCGCGGATGGCGGCCTCCCGGGAGGTGGTGGAGAGGGCGATCCGGGAAGGCCGCACGATCTACGGCGTGAACACCGGCTTCGGGCGTCTCGCGGACCAGCGCATCCCCCCGGAGAGGATCGGCGAGCTCCAGGTGAACCTGCTCCGGAGCCACGCCTGCGGGGTGGGGGATCCCCTGCCGGACGACGTGACGGCCCTCGCCCTCCTCTTCCGCGCCAACGCCCTGGCGGTGGGGCGTTCCGGGGTCCGGCCCCTGCTCGTGGAGAGGCTCCTGGCCCTGTTCGGGGCGGGGGTCCGCCCCGTGGTGCCGGAGAAGGGGTCGGTGGGGGCCAGCGGGGACCTGGCGCCTCTCGCCCACCTGGCCCTCCCGCTCATCGGGGAAGGCCGGGCGCGCCTCGGGGGGAGGGAGATGCCGGGTGCGGAGGCGATGGCGGCGGCGGGGATCCCCCTCGTCGTCC
>JAOZQC010000558.1 GCA_029932425.1 Planctomycetota bacterium
CTGCGAGCCGCGCGAAGATTCCGAAGGTCAGTAGTACATCATCCGCCGCCTCCACGCGCCCCGTGCGGGCGAGGGCCACGGCGAAGAGGTGCCGGCGGTACCGGCGCACGAGCTCGGCGATGGTCGGGACGCTCGCCACAAGGGGTCTCACATCGCGGGCATGCCCGCAGCCGAACTGCGACGGGCACGCCCGCGATGTCCTTTGTTCGCCGGGGGCGGCGGATCCCCCCCCGCCGGCCGCGTCCCGCGGCCGCCCCCTCCCCGCCGCACGGCGGCGGGCGCCGGCGGCGCCTGCGCCCGCACCATCCGCGAGCCGCGCGAAGATCCGGGAGGTCGGTCGTACAGGAATCTAGACCCGCCCGGGCCTCCCCCGGACGCAAGAAAACCCCGGTTTCCGGTCGCCCCCGGGCCGGAAGGGGGCCCCGAGGAGCCCCGATCGCCGCGATCCGCGCCCCCGTCTACCCGCGCTTCTCGGCGTAGTAGCAGGTCCGGCAGAGGCGATCTTGTTTCCTCATCTTCCTGCCCCCGCAGCGGGGGCAGGTCAACCCGTCGTCGTCGGCGATGGAGACCTCGGATTCCCCCGCCTTGGCCTCTCCGGCAGGCGGTGCTTTGTCGGTGGCGAATCGCTTGCCGGCGCGGTAGCAGGTCCGGCAGACCGCGTGCTCTCTTTTCAGCTTCCGTCCTCCACAGATAGGGCAGACCATGGGATCCTTGGAAGGCGGGGAAGGCGATGATCCATCACCACCCGCCGGCTCCGGCTCCTCCTCTCGTTGGCCGGCGGCTTCCTCCCCACCGCTCGAAGCCCCCTCGCCCTCGGACATCTTCCCCGCGCCTCTCGCACCCAGGAAACACGATCGACAGACGTCGTGTTCCTTCTCGAAGATCCAACCGCCGCAGTCGCACCTTCGGATACCCCCGTTGGAGGTCGTCGAGCTTCGATCGGAGACGCGGAGAGCCTGGATCGCGTCGAGCGCGTCCCGCACTACCTGCCTTTCCCGGGAGAGCATGCCGAACTCGGTGTTGCGGGCCACGCTCATCGTGTTCAGGTTGGAGGAGCTGACCACCGCCACCTCCTCGTCCTGGACGATCATCTTGGCGTGAACGTTGCGGACGAGCACGATCTCGACCTGCTCCCCGGATTGCCTCTTGCCGAGACCCAGAAAACCGCGCCGGCCCTCCGATGCACGCTGCCGGGAGAGGAGTTCGAGCAGGGCCGCCTCGTGAGCGGGGTTTCTCGCCTCGGAGGGAGGGCGGGTGACCAGGGTGAACGCGACCTTCCTTTCCAACATCCCGAACAGGGTGTCCTTCAGTTGGGGGCTCGGGGTGAACCACGGAATGACCATGACGAGACGTGACCGGGCACCCCGGATGCATTCATCGTAGGTTCCGTGGATCCGGGCGGAGCCGAGGAAGACGGTTTTCGCGTCAGCCATCTGGTTTCCCCTTGAAGAACCCTGTTCGAGTCGGAAGGGTAGCCTCCCGGCGCGGATGGCGTAAGCGCGGAACTCACCTCTCCCGCCGCGCGAGCTCCCGGAACAGCGTCCCGGCGTCGATCCTCGTGTACGGCCGGTCCGCGGCCGGGTGGTCGTGGTCCGCCTGCGCCACGAGGAGCCGGAGCTTCGCGGGGACGAAGAGCGCGTCGTGGAGGTTCGACCGCATCGCCACGGGACGGTCCATGAGGTGCAGGGCGGCCGCCTCGTCGATCCTCCCGAACCGGGCGAGGATCCGCGCCCGGAGCTTCCTCAGGCGGTCCCCGGCGCTCATCACCACGGCGTCCGGGATGCCGGGCCCGAGCCGGGGGTGGGCTTCCCCGGGCCGGAGGAAGAGGATCCTCTCCGGGGTGGCGGCCGCGCCCACCGCGTCCGGTCCCTTCCCGTCCGCGATGACGTAGTAGTACTCGCAGGTGCGGGGGGCCTCCCGGAAGAGGCGCATCGCCTCCTCGAGCGTGTCGCACTCCTCGAGGGCGCGCCGCACGAGGGTCGCCATCGGCGTTCCGTCCCACCTCCCCTCTCCACGCCCCCCCATCTCCCCGATGGACAGACCCCGCTCGTTCATCCCCGTCACCGATCCGAGGAAGCCGGCGTACCCCACGTTCACGAAGGCCCGCTTCCGGCCGGCGCGGATCACGAACACCGCCGCCGCGTCCTGGAGACCGATCTCCGTCATGTAGTCGAGGACCCGGCCGTGGTAGAGCTCGCCGCCCTTCGTGGCCCTGCCGAAGACCGCGAAGCCGGAGCAGTGGAACAGCTCCGGGAACACGTTCGCGAGCCGGACGATCTCCCGCGGGACGCCGAGCCCGCCGGCGAGGGCGTCCATCTCCGCCCGGTGCGCGGGAGGCACGTGCGGCGCGAGCTGCCGCCAGGCGTCGCGCAGGTCGTCGAGGAACCAGCGCCCCTTCTCGATCGTGTAGGCGAGCCCCGTGAGATGGACCGTGGAGTCGAGGGCGCGGAGGGCCTCGGCGCGGAGGAGCGCGGCGTGGGCCCGACCCACCTCCTCCGGGGTTCCCGCCAGCAGCACCACCTGCTGGTCGCCGATCCACCGGAGCTCCCCATGGCTCGTCCGGCGCGGCGCCCGGTCCGGGTTTCGGAGGGCCTCGCCCGGCCACAGGACCTCGAGGGCCCGCCGGAGCCCCCGC
>JAOZQC010000559.1 GCA_029932425.1 Planctomycetota bacterium
TCTCCTCGTCATCGACCCCTAAAGGGTCGACTCCTCGTCGCGCCTGGCCCTGGACGACGATCTCTCGCCGAGAACAGCCCGTGGTCGACGCCGGGCCCGGGCTCCGATGAAGGGCCCCCTCGCAGGACCCGTCCGGCGCCGGGGCATCCCGGCGGCTCCCCGGTCCCCGGGGGGTGGGCAAACCCGGGTCCGCCGAGAGCGCCGGGGAGAATCGAGAACGGTCAGCCGATCTCCGCTTCGAGGAGCCGATCGAACTCCTCCCTCGCCTGCCGCTCCCTCCACGGCCGGTGGCCGCATCGCTCGAGCAGCACGAAGCGGAAGTCCGCGAGCGTCCGGGCCAGGGGCTCCCGCACCCCCGCCGGGGGGTGGGGATCGTGGTCTCCGTGGAGCGCGAGGACCGGGCAGCGGATGCGCGCGGCTTCCCGCAGGAGATCACCGTGCCGCCGCATCGCGGCCGCCTCGCTCCACACGCCCCGGAAGAGCTCCGCCCACGGACCGCGCCGTCTGGATCGGCTCCAGCACTCCCCGGCGGCGGGCGAGTCTCCGCGCCACGGGCGCCAGCTCCCCCCCGGCTCCCGGCCCGCCGTGGACCACGGCCACGCGGTGCGGCGGTGCCCCGTGGACCCTCACGTTCGTCACCCGGAATCTCCTGCTCCGAACCCCCGAAACCGCCCCGGCTTCCACCTCCCGTACCCGGGGCGAGGGGGGGAACACGGCGCCCGGCCCGGGCCCGCAGGCGTCCCGCCGTCTCGGGGGGAGCGGCGGCGAGAGCCCGTCACCTCGGTTTCAGCTCCTCCTCGAGACGTTCGAGATCCTCCGGCGAAAAGAGACCGCGCGGGCGTGCCCGTCGCAGTACGGCGGCGGGCGTGCCCGCGCCGTGCGGAAAACGCCTCCGCCCGTCAAGCGGACCTCCGGACCCGGGACGGGGCGGCGGGCGGGTGAAAGTTACAGGATCCTCCCGCCTCCGTATGTAACCTTCGGGGGATGGGTGGCGCCGGAGAGGTCTGGGTGGGTCCCGCGGGATGGTCCTACGAGGACTGGAAGGGGGTGGTCTACCCGGCGGCGCCCGGCCCGGGGTTCGATCCCCTGGCCTGGATCTCCCGCTTCTTCGACCTCGTGGAGGTGAACTCCACCTTCTACCGGCCCCCCTCCCGGAAGGCGGGGGAGTCCTGGGCCCGGCGGGTGCGCGACCGGGAGCGCTTCCGGTTCACGGTGAAGCTCCTGCGGGACTTCACCCACGGGGAGCCCGGGGCGGCGGGCCGCGCGGAGGCGGCGGCCCTCGCGGAGGCCCTCCGGCCCCTCCGGGAGGAGGGCAGGCTCGGGGCCCTCCTCGCGCAGTTCCCCCCCCGGTTCGAGGACCGTCCCGGGCACCGGGACCGCCTCCGGCGGATCGGAGAGTGGTTTTCGGATCTCGGCCCCGTCTGCGTCGAGATCCGCCATCGCTCCTGGATCGCCGCCGAGCCGCTCGCCTTCCTCCACGAGCAAGGGCTCGGCTTCGTGAACATCGATCTTCCCCGGGCCCGCACCTCCCCGCCGCCCACGGCCTTCGCCACCACGGAGACGGGGTACGTCCGCCTCCACGGGCGCAACGCCTCCGCCTGGTTCGACCGGCGGGCGGGACGCGACGAGAAGTACGACTACCTGTACGGGGACGCGGAGATCGACGAGTGGGTGGGACGGGTGGAGACCCTCCGGGGCAAGACCCGCGCCACGTACGTGGTGGCGAACAACCACTTCCGGGGCCAGGCGCCGGTGAACGCGCTCCAGATCATGGCCCGCCTGGCCCGGCGGCCGGTGCCGGTGCCGGCGCCCCTCGCGGAGGCCTACCCGGAGCTGCTCGCGGAGGGGGAGATCGCCGGCGGAGGGCCCGGTTCTCTCTTCTGAGCGCCGGTACAATGCCTCCTTTCGCGGACGGCGGGAGCCGGGCATGAACGCACAGGGCACGGTGGTGGTGAAGCTGGACCCGGAGGGGGCGGGGGAGGCCCTCCGGCGGGAGCTGGCGTCGAGCGGCTTCACGCCCCACCGGAATCCCTCCGCCCGCTGGGCGATGCGGGGGGAGGGCGCGGTGGTCACCCTCTACGCCTCGGGGAAGTGCGTGGTCCAGGGGCCGGGCGCGGCGGCCCTCGCGGAACGCTTCCTGGCGGACGTGGAGGGCGGCGCCGGACCCCGCCTGGAGCCCCTCGACACGGATCTCATCGGGACGGACGAGTCGGGGAAGGGGGACTACTTCGGTCCCCTGGTGGTGGCCGCCGTCCTCGTCCCGAAGGGACAGGAGAAGGTCCTCGAGGAGCTGGGAGTCAGGGACTCGAAGGAGATCGGCGATCCGCGGGCCTTCGAGCTGGCCCGTACGATCCGGGACGCCTACCCCCACGAGGTGGTGACCATCGGCCCCCGGCGCTACAACGAGCTCTACGAGGAGTTCCGCAACCTGAACCGCCTGCTGGCCTGGGCCACGGCCAGGGCGATCGCGGGGGTGACCGCGCGGCACCCCTGCCGGAAGGTGCTCTCGGACAAGTTCGGGGGGCTCCACCTGATCCCCGAGGCGCTGCGGAAGCAGGGCATCGAGGTGGAGCTCCTCCAGCGGGTGCGCGCGGAGTCGAACCCCGCCGTCGCCGCGGCCTCCCT
>JAOZQC010000560.1:0-675 GCA_029932425.1 Planctomycetota bacterium
TCTCTCCCGCCACCGTGGCGTAGAGGTCCGCGTGGCCGCCGACGAGGTCGGCGTCGACCGTGATCTCCAGGTTGGCCGGGCCGCCCAGGACGAAGCCGTCGTCCGGGGTGTCCAGCAGGATGGTGGGCTGGTCGGCCAGGGCCGAGTGCCCGACGAGAAGTGCTGCCGCGGCGACGCAGACGAGCCCGCCCAGCAGCAGGAAGCTCCGCGTACGCATGTCCGTTCCTCCACCTTGACGAACGGTCTTCACCGCCGGTCCGACTCTGGGGCTCGCGTCTCTCGACGCTGGGGTGAAGCTCCGCTCTCAACTCTCTCCTTTGGGGTCGGCCCTCCCATGAGGCCGTCCCCGGAGCCCCGGTTTGCAGGTTTCTTCTGGCCCTACTCTCCTCCTCTCTTCGCCCTCGCCGGGAGGGAAGGACCTTCCTCGCCCCCGGCCGCCGGCCTGTTCTTCCAACTAAAAGGCTATACGGGAGTTAGGTGCTGTCAAGGAGAAAAGCGGGATTCTTTCTCGGTGGGGGGGCGCGCCGGAGGGCCGCCGGAATCGAAAGAGGCGGCCTCCCGGCGATCACCGGGAGGCCGCCCTTCCCGTCCGGAGGGTTCGATCAGAAAGAGAATCAGTGATGGCTGTTCGTGTATCCGGCCCCCAAGGTGATGGGGATCGGCGGGCAAACGATG
>JAOZQC010000560.1:685-2624 GCA_029932425.1 Planctomycetota bacterium
CGAGGCTACGACTTGCGGTCGTCACCACTCGAGTGCGCCTCGGGCGCACGAGCCTGGTGCGGTAACGCGTTCCGGATCTCCGGAGCATGTGCTCGATCACCTTCTCGGACACCGACGACCGCTTCAGGTCGATGATGTCGCCGGCGGAAAGATCGAACCGGGATCCGCTCTCGTCGATCTTCGCGATGATCACCGCGTCACTGACCCCTGCCTGGGACATCCGGATGACGTCCAGAATGGACAGTCGGGAGCGGGCCGCCCGCGCCTCCCGGAGGGTCTCCTCCGCGGTGGCCACGCGCAGCTCGTTCTCCTGCTCCGCCCGGTCCAGGGCGTTCCCGATGAGCCCCCCGGCCAGGGCGCCGAGCCCCGCCCCGATCACCCCGCCCGGCCCCCGGTTCCCGGTCTGGTGGCCGATGATCATGCCGGAGCCGGCCCCCAGGGCCGCCCCCAGCAGGGTCCCGGCCTTCGTGTTCCGGCCCGCCGTGGCGCACCCCGAGGTGAGGGGCAGGAGGGCCGCGGCGGCAAGCAGCACAAGGCGTCTCATGGTCGACCTCCTCGATCTGATGCTCCCGGCCCGGGGGCCGGTCGCGTTCTCGACGGAGTCCCGAAGAGCACGGGACGTGCCAGACCGGGCGCCGCCCCGGTCCCGCGCTCTTCTTCAGGATACCTCGATCCGCCCGATCCGGAGGAGGTTCACGCCGTTGACGGCGGTGTGAACGAGGATCGGTCCCAGGAGGCTCCCGGTGAGCTCCAGAATCCCCCCGAGGAGGAACCCCATGACCACGGCGAACGCGGTCCAGACCAGGTAGCGCCGGCCCGGGCCGCAGTGGACGAGCCCGAAGAGGAGGCTCGTGGCCGCGAGGCCGAACACCGGCTGCATGGCCCCCCGGAAGAAGATCTCCTCCGCGGGACCGCTCGCGAGCGCGAGGACGGCGGCCGTCCGGGTGTCCAGGGGACCGAGCAGCCCGCGGAACTCCTCGGCGAGGCGCCGGAAGCACGGCGCCCGCTCCAGGAGGATCCCCGTGACGGCGATCTCCACCCCCGCCGTTGCCACCCCCAGCCCCACCCCCGCGAGGGGATCCCCTCCCGCGAGGGAGGAGGGAAGCCAGGCCCCGGTCCGCAGGCGGCACCAGAGGAGCCCCGCCCCCGCCAGGACCCCGTAGAAGACCCCCGCCGCGCGCCGGGCCGTCTCGGGCGGGAGGGGATCGGCGCCGGGGTTCGGGGAGGAGTCCGTGTCCATGGGTCACCACGTGACGACGAGATCGTGCGAGAGAACGAGATCCAGGATCTCCTCCGGATCCCTCCGGCGGTCCTCTCCCGGGGGGCTCGGCCGCCTCCCGGCGGCCGGGGCCGGGTGGGGGTCCAGGAGCACCACCGTGTCCCCCGGGGGAGGGAACGCGAGCTCCGGGGGCTCCCCGGGACCGATCACGAGGTGCAGGATGCGCCGGCCCTCCATCACGCGCCCCACTGGATCACCACGTCCGCCCGGCGGGCCTCGTGGAGGAGATCGGCGTCCCGGAGGATCTCTCCGGAGAGGTCCGCGAGCGTGTCGAGGCGGGTCCGCACCGCCGCCGCCTCCGGGAACGCGTACCGTTCCGGCTCGGCGAGGGCCGCCGCGGGGCCCGGGAGCATGAGCCGGACCCGGTGACCCCCGCCCGCCAGGCCCACGCACATGCGCAGCGCTTCCCCCGCCCGATCCGAGACCCTCGGATCGGCGCGGACCACCACCAGGATCGTGCGCGCGGTGCCCTTCATGCGAACGAGACGAAACGGTCGCACTCGCCGATCAGGCCGGCGAGCTGGAACTGGCTCGCGTAGTCCACCCCCTCCTCTCCCATCCGGTCTCTCCGGATCGCGCTGTGGCTGCAGGCCATGAGCTCCACCCCCGCGCGGTCCAGGTCGCGGGAGCGCTGGTCGGCCCGGGCCTCCCGGTCGTCGA
>JAOZQC010000561.1 GCA_029932425.1 Planctomycetota bacterium
CTCGGATGGGGACAAGGTGGATCTGGTGAGGATGCGAACCGCCCGCAGCTTCGCTTGCGGCGGTGTCCAGACCGAGGGAGGAAGCCCCCTGCTGGACACCTGCAGGCCCGTACGCACAAGAGGATCTCAGAGGCTCCTTCTGCGTACGGATCCCCGCTGAGCGCCGTGCGCGCCCGGCTCTGCCCGTGGCTCAGAAAGCCGCGTTGGAGGCAGGGTCGGGGCGGACGAGCGACCGCAGCAGCGCCACCGTCGCCACGCTCCTCATAGGCACCAGTGGCATCAAGGAGGGCGCTTTCGGCGTTCTCAGACGCCGCACGGACATCTCGGCGGGCAGTCGGGCATGAAGCGCGGCCTACCGAATGGCGCTCACATCCGCCTCAGCCCGAGGGCGGCGCGCCGGGCCCCTTCGAGCCTGCTCTTTCTGGGCAATTCATCCCGTTGGTTCGTGGGGGTCTTCGCTCGCGGATGGAATCAAAGCGGCTACCCGCGGCCGCAGTTCGCCGATCACCTTCTCGAAGGGAGGCAGCTCCGGCACCAGCGGACCCAGCCACTGGTCCCAGGTCCTCTCGACATATGCGAGCATCGGGCCCTGGAAGAAGTCGTCCGGTCCCTTGAACGCGACCGCGCGCACGGCGCACTTCTCTCGCAGGAGCGCATCGAGATCGGAGAGGTCCAGGCGGTTCCGGTGGGTGCCGAGCAGGTGCCAGAGGTCGTAGTAGTCGCGCGCGCGTGACCGGCTCCATCCACGCTCCTCCAGCCTCCGCACATGCTGGAGGATCGCCCTGAGCTTTTCCGCCATAGATCTCCTGTCAACGACGATTTTGATTGTCCCCAAGAGGTCGGGTTAAGATGTCCCATGAACGTCGTTCAGCTTGTCCCCTGGGGACTTGGGGGCGGTTCCCGATCCTGCGTGCCGGCCTCCGGTTCCTCAGGCTGGAGGGGAACAGCGCATCCGAGGAGCCCCGCCTTCCGCTTCTCCTTCAGGCGGTAGCTCTCGCCCTTGATGTTGACCGTCGTCGCGTGATGGAGCAGCCAGTCGAGGATCGCCGTGGCCAGGACCTGGTCATGGAAGATCTCGCCCCAGTCGAGGAAGCTCTTGTTGCTCGTCAGGATGAGGCTGGCCCGCTCGTAGCGACGCCCGAGGAACCGGAAGAACAGGCGGGCGTCGTCGCGGGAGAGCGGGAGGTACCCGATCTCGTCGAGGATGAGGACCTTCGGGGAGACGAGCTGCTTGAGAGCCCTCTCGAGCCGGTTCTCGCGGCGTGCCCGGTTCAGGCAGACCATGAGGGTCTCGAGCGTGAGGAAGAGCACCGAGTAGCCGGCTTCCACCGCCTTGACCCCGAGCGCGAGATGGGTCTTGCCGACTCCGGGAGGTCCGAGGAGGACAACGTTCTCCGCGCGTCCCACGAAGCTCGCGCCGGCGAGCTCACGGATGACCTTCCGGTCGATCGAGGGCTGGAAGTCGAACTGCTCGAGCGTCTTGATCCAGGGGAACCGGGCGAGCCTGAGGCGGGTCTCCGTCGCCCGTAGCGACCGGCGACTGCGCGTTGGAGCGCCGGGTCGGCGACGCTCTCCGACGTGCGGACGCACCACGGAGACACGATGAAGAGAACGGCGGCAGCGAGAAGCTGCCGCCGTTCTTCACCTCGAGTCGTCATGGCTCAGTACCGGAACGCCGACCTTCTCCTACCTCACTACGGTCACCACGCCCTTCTGCCCCGGCACGCGGGAGCCGTTGAACCGCAGCTCCCACATGTAGGCACCGCTCGCGACTCGCTCACCGCTGTCGTCGAGGCCGTCCCAACAGAGGTCCGATTCACGGCCCAGCGCTGCGCCGGAGTCCAGCTCCAGCGTCCGAACGGTCCGGCCGCCTACCGTGTAGAGCACTACCTCGACACGTCCGGGGTCGCTCTGCTTCAGGCAGAAGCAGCTGCCGCTCCTCGTAGGATTCGGGCGAACGAACAGAACGCGCGCGGGAAGCAAGTCCTCGGCCGCGGCAGCGACAAGAGCGCTGGCCGGTCCGGCGTACCGAACCCCACTGGGCGCATCCCAACTCACCCAGTAGCTGTTGACCTGCCCGGGCTCAGGATCGCCGTCGATCCACTCGTACGGCGGACCGGTCAGAGGAACCTCATTCAGCAGGACCGCCTCGGACGGAGGGAGCACCGGCGGACCGTCACCTGCCGCGGGCTGTGTCCATCGCCAGACACTGAACGGGCCGTCCGCCGCCTCTCCACTGGCAAGCCACTGCACCACAACGGAGCCGGCCGAGGCCTCGGCGGTTGCAGGGCCGAAGGAGACCGGCGTTGTCTGCATGCAGACGGAAGAGCGAATCGATGTCAGGTAGTGGCCCCACTCCTCGGTCTCCCACGCGACCCAGAGAACCCCAAGCTCATCGAGGACCCCATCAGGATACAGGTCGATCTTGTAGTAGTGGGAGCCATCGCCGCTCACCTGCTGCTCTGGTGTCCACGAAGTGCCGTCCCACCAGGACATGTAGACACGCGGACTGAACGTCTGGTAGGCGTTCCCGGCATGCCAAACGGCGGCAATCTCCCCCGCTTCGGTCGCCCTGCAGCTACGGTTGGAGGCCCAATCTCCCTCCTCGTCAGGTAGGTTCC
>JAOZQC010000562.1 GCA_029932425.1 Planctomycetota bacterium
TCCGGCGGGCGGGAGCCGCCGCCGCGCTCGTCACCTGCGGCGACGCCCGCGGGGCGGCGGCGGACGTGGTGGTGAGGATGGACACCGGTCCCGAGGTGATCGCGGGCTCCACCCGGCTCAAGGCGGGCACCGCCACGAAGCTCGTCCTGAACATGCTCACCACCGCGGTGATGGTGCGCACGGGCCGGGTGTACGACAACCTCATGGTGGACCTCCGCGCGGGCTCCGCCAAGCTCGCGGACCGGGCGCGGCGGCTGGTGGGGGCCCTGGCGGGGTGCGACGCGGGGACGGCGGAGGAGCTCCTGGCCGCCGCGGGGGGCGAGGTGAAGACCGCGGTGGTCATGGCCCGGTCCGGGGTCTCCCCGGAGGAGGCCCGGGCCCGCCTGCGCCGCGCGGGGGGATTCCTGAGGCGGGCCCTGGCCGGAGGCCCGGCGTGAAGCCCCTCGACCGGCTGATCGCGATCCGCGGGAAGGAGGAACGCCTGGTGCTCGGGCTCTCCTCGGGGACCTCCGCGGACGGGGTGGACGCGGCCCTGGTGCGGATCCGGGGCAGCGGGACGGAGATCTCGGTGGAGTTCGTGGCGGGGCGCACCTACCCCTACGAGCCGCCCCTGCGGGAGGCGGTGCTCCGGCTCGCGGAGGGGCATACGGCGGAGGTCTGCCGCATGAACTTCGTCCTCGGCGAGGTCTTCGCCTCCGCCGCCCTCGCCCTCGTCCGGGAGGCGGGTTTCCGCCGGGAGGAGATCGACCTCATCGGGTCCCACGGCCAGACGATCTGCCATCTCCCCCGCGGCCCGCGGACCACCCCTTCCACCCTCCAGGTGGGGGAGCCGGACGTGATCGCGGAGTCCACGGGGGTGCCGGTGGTCTCCGACTTCCGCACGCGCGACGTGGCCGCGGGCGGAGAGGGGGCCCCCCTGGTGCCCTATGTGGACTACCTCCTGTTCCGGCGGGACGGGCGGGCGGTGGCCCTCCAGAACATCGGGGGCATCGCGAACGTCACCGTGGTCACGCCGGAGTTCGACGACCTCATCGCCTTCGACACGGGGCCGGGCAACATGCCCCTGGACCACGTGACGGGAATCCTCACCCGGGGCCGGGAGCGCTTCGATCGGGGGGGGAAGCTGGCCGCCCGGGGCCGGATCGACGAGAGCCTGGCGGAGCGGCTCCTCGCCGACCCCTGGTTCGCGCTGCCGCCTCCGAAGTCGACGGGCCGGGAGAGGTTCGGGGAGCGGTGGGTGATGCGGATCCTCGAGGGGAAGGGGAACCTCAGCATCCACGACATCCTGGCCACCCTCACCGTGTTCGTGGCCCGCTCCATCCACCGGGCCTACGAGGACTTCGTGTTCCCGCGGGCGGAGATCCGGGAGATCCTGGTCTCCGGGGGCGGGCTCCGCAACCTCGCGCTCATGGCCCATCTCCGGCGTCTCTTCCACCCGATTCCGGTCCGCAGCACGGCGGAGGCGGGGGTGGATCCCGACCTCAGGGAGGCCGTGGCCTTCGCCGTCCTCGCCAACGAGACCCTCTTCGGCAACCCCAACAACGTTCCCCTGGCCACGGGGGCCCGGTGGCCGGTGGTCCTGGGCAAGCTCAGCCCGTGAAGCCGGGAGAGGTCATCGTCCCCGCCATCCGGCTGCCCGCCGACTACGGGCGGTTCGGCGAGCTGGCCTCCCTCGCCCGGGAGGAGGGCATGCCGGGGTTCCTCCTCTTCGGGGGGGACGCGGAGCTCACCCCGCCGTTCCTCCGCCGCCTGCGCGAGGCCGCGGGGCGCCCGCTGCTCTTCCTGGCCGACTACGAGCGGGGGGCGGGCGCCCAGGTCCGCGGCCTCCCCGAACTGCCCCCGGCCCTGGCCGTGGGAGCCACCGGCCGTGTCGAGGCGGCCTACATGGCGGGCAAGATCACCGCCCTCTCCGCCCGCGCCCTCTCGGTGAACGTGGTCCTGGCCCCCGTCCTGGACGTTCTCACCCGGCCCGACAACCCCATCATCGGCGACCGGGCGTTCTCCGGGGATCCCGGCGAGGTGACCCGCTGCGGGCTCGCCTTTCTCGAGGGGCTCCGCGAGGAGGGAGTCATGGCCTGCGCCAAGCACTTCCCCGGCCACGGCGACACGGCGGCCGACTCCCACCTGGATCTCCCCCGGGTGGAGGCGCCCCGGGAGGTGCTCGAGTCGCGCGAGCTCGTGCCTTTCCGGGAGGCGGTGCGGGCGGGGGTGGACATGGTGATGACCGCCCACGTGGACTACGCCGGCCTCGATCCGGGCGTCCCCGCCACCTTCTCCCGGAGGATCGTCACCGGCCTTCTGAGGGAGGACTGGGGGTACGGGGGGATCGTGGTCACGGACGCCCTGACGATGGAGGGGGCGCGGGGGGGGGAGGGGGATCCCTGCGTGCGGGCCCTGGCGGCGGGGGCGGACCTGTGCCTCGACCCCCCCGATCCCCGGAAGGCCGTGGAGGCCGTGGGCCGCGCCCTCGAGCGGGGGGATCTCCCGGCGGGCGCCCTCACCCTCTCCGCGGGAAAGGTCCGCCTGGCGGCCGCGGACCAGGTCTTCGAGGCGCCGGTGCGACGGGATCTCTCGAAGGACTACCAGTACGAGATCGAGGACATGGCCCGGGCCGC
>JAOZQC010000563.1 GCA_029932425.1 Planctomycetota bacterium
GGGCCAGGAACACGCCCCCCAGCCCGAGCCCCAGGGCCACGGGCCCGAGCACGCAGGCGATCCGGCCGAGCGTCTCTCCCACCTGGCACAGCGCGGCTCCCGCGGCGCGGTCCGTGACCACCAGGACGGGGGCGAGGAAGTCGGAGGCCACGAGGAAGAGGATATAGAGGGCCGCCGTCCGGAGGAGGGGCGCGAGGGCGGGGTTGCCCGCGGCGGCGGACACGGGGCCCGCCAGGAGGGCCGCGCCCCCCCCCGCGAGGGCGCCCGCGGCGAGGAACGCCAGGGCCGTCCCCCGCAGGAAGTCCGCCCGCCGGCCGCGGGCCTGGCGGGGGAAGAGGTAGGTCACGGAGGCGGGGAGGCCGAAGATCGCGAGCTGGTAGGCGATGTGGGCCACCAGCAGCACCTGGCCGTAGGTCCCGTACTCCTCCCGGGAGAGGAGCCGGGCGAGGAGGACGGGCACCACCACGTAGACGGCGTAGGAGAAGAACCCTCCCGCCGAGAGGACCGCGGCCCGCCCCGTGAGGTTCGCGGGCCCCCGGGGGGCGGCCCGTGTCCCCCCCGCGCCACCCCGAACCCCTTCGATGTTCATCGCGCTCGACATCCTCGCCGTCCGTCGCTCCTCTCCCGGGTCGGGGGGCCGAGACCGAACCCCAAGGCGCTCAAGGGGTTACGGGAAACCCGAGGCCCCGGTCCGCGGGGCCGGGCCCTCCTCTTGCCGCTCGCAACGGTTGTGCCGCGGGCCAGGGGCACGGAGGGTCCATGGAGATCGACACGGCCACCACGGGACGGGAGGGGAGGATCCGGGCCCTGCCGGCCCGGACCGCGCCCGGCCTCCTCCTGGCGGGGGCGGTGGTGCTCGTGTACGGGGAGACCTTCCTCTGGATGGCCGGGCGGTGGCTGGCCCCCGGGTCGTTCTACGCCCACGGACCCCTCGTCCTCCCGGTGGCGGGGTTCCTGGCCTGGCGCGCCCGGAAGGGGATCCGGTGGGGCGAGGACCGGCGGCCCGCCGCGGGGGGGGCGTTGCTCGCGGGCGGGCTCCTCCTCCATCTCGCAGCCGTGACCGTGCGGGTGCACTTCCTCTCCGGCCTGAGCCTCCTGCCCGTGCTCCTGGGGATGCTCCTGATCTTCGGGGGGCGCACCGCGGCCCGGAGGTGGCTCGTCCCCGTCCTCTACCTGCTCTTCCTGATCCCGCTCCCCCTCTGGCTCGTCGCCGAGCTCACCCTGTCCCTGAAGCTCGCCGTCACGGAGGTGGCGATCCGGAGCGCGAACGCCCTGGGCATCGTGGCGATCCGGGACGGGGCGACGGTCCACCTCGCGTCCGGGGGTTCGCTCGTGGTGGGGGAGCTCTGCAGCGGGCTGCGCTACTCCGTGGCCCTCCTCGCCTTCGGAGGGCTCGTGGCCGCCCTGTCCCGGCTCCCCGCGGCGGGACGGTGGGTGCTGTTCGGGGCCGCCCTGCCCGTGGCTCTCACCGCGAACGCGCTGCGGGTGCTGGCGCTCGTGGTGTTCGCGCACCGTCTGGGAGCGGCCCGGGTCACGGGCGCGGTCCACGCCCTCACCGGGCTTTCCATGTTCGCGGCCGCGCTCCTGCTCCTCTACCTGGCGGCGCGCCTTCTCCCCGCGCGCCGGGAAGCGATCCGGTGAGGGCCCGGCCCTACCTCTTCACACTGTCCCTCCTCCTCCTCGCGGGGCTCGCGGGGCTCGGCGTCCGGGGGGGCTCCGCGCGGGGGGAGGGGATCCGCCGCGCGCGGCGGATCCCCCTCGTGCTCGGGGACTGGCGGGGCGAGGAGGAGCCCGTGCCGGCGCGGACGCGGGAGGTGCTGGGGACGGAGGACGTGGTCTTCCGGCGGTACCGCGGGCGCGGGGCCGAGATCGAGCTGGCGGTGGCCGCCGCGCGCGGAGACCGGAAGGTGGCCCATCCCCCCGAGGTGTGCCTCCGGGCGGCGGGGTGCGAGATCCTGGGAAGGCGCACGGTCGCCGTGGCCGGGTTCCCGGAAGGAGTGGTTCACCTCCCGGTGTCCCGGGAGGGCGCGGAGAGCCAGGTGGTGTACTGGTACGTGGCGGCGGGGCGGTCCACTCCCTCCTACCTGGGACAGCAGATCCGGGCGGCGGCCGATCGCCTCGCCGGGCGGTCCGCCCCCACGGCCCTGGTCCGCCTCTCCGCCCGGGGGAAGGCCCGGGAGGTCCTCCCGGACCTGCTCGGGTTCGCCGCGCTCCTCCGGCCCGCGGTGGAGCGGGCGCTCGGAGATGTCGATTCCGGAGGACGAGGTCCCGGGGAATGAACACCCCGGGCGCCGCCCGACCCCACGGTCCCCCGGCACGGCCGGTGCATCCCCCTCCCTCCATGCGGGCGCCCGGCATCGCCAGCGAGGAAGAAAGCGCCCTCTTCCGGTGCTCCCGGGGAGGGCGGGCCTCCGCCGCGGAGGGCGACTCCTCCTTCGCCACCAGCGGCCCCGCCCCCCTCCTCCCCCCCCTCCTTCCCTTCGGCCTGGATCTCCCCCGCGAGGTCCTGGACCGCCTCCCCCCCACCCTCGCCACGAGCACCTGAAACATCGCTGACAGGCATAGCATTTTCATTCCCCGCCCGGGGTCGTGAAACATCGCTGACAGGCCCGAC
>JAOZQC010000070.1 GCA_029932425.1 Planctomycetota bacterium
CCCGCGGTCTGGCCGCCCTTGGGATCGCAGATGTAGAGGCCGTCGCCCAGCCGTTCGAGGAGCTCCTCGAACGCGGTCTCTCGCGGCTCGATGTAGATGCAGCCCATCCGCACGATGGGGGGATAGCGGTAGTCCTCGGCGACGGCGTGCCCGGAGATCGGCTCGCCGAAGGCCGCGGCCGTGCGCCGGGAGTGCAGGCGGCCTCGGAGGATCCCGTCCCGCAGCAGCGTGGTGGACCGGACGGCCACGCCCTCGTCGTCGTAGCGGTAGAAGCCCACCTGGCCCGGGCGGGTGGCGTCGTCGACGATCGAGACCGCCTCGCTTCCCAGCGTGGCGCCGATCCTCATCTTCTCCCGCATCCCGGGGAGGTTCTCGATGATGTCGGCCTCGGAGAAGTGCCCGAACGCCTCGTGGGCGAAGACCCCCGCCATGGTGGGATTCAGGATGCAGTCGTGAACGCCCCCCGCCACGGGCTCGGCGTCGAGGAGGTCGACGGCGATCTTCACGCGGGCCTCCAGGTCTTCCCCGCGGTCCCGGACGTGCTGGAAGCCGGTGCCGCCGCCGGCGTTGAAGCGAACGTTCTGCAGGAGTCCCCCGGCAGCGGACACGATGTCGCCCCGCAGGGCGGTGGTCACGAGCTCCTCGCGGATCTCCGCCCCCTCCGTGGACACGAAGTACTTCTCCCGGAGGATCTCCCGGTAGTCGAGGGTCACGGTGGCGATCCGCTCGTTCCCGAGCGGGATCTCCCCGTACTCCCGGACCAGGGCGACCTTCTCCTCGAGGGAAACGTCGCGCGGATCCTCCACCAGGGGGGGGCGCACGTCGTCCCGGGTCCCCGGCGCCGCCGCGAGCCGCACGGGTTGCTCCGCCCGGGCCCCGATCAGCCGGGCGTGGGCGAGGGCGGTCCGGGCGGCCTCCTCCGCGTCCCCGGGCCTCGTGAACACGACCGTGGCGAAGCCTCCTCCGTCGAGGACGCGCAGCACGTACCCGTCCCCGCGGTTCTCCGAGACGTCGGTGAGATCCCGGCCCGCCAGGTGGACCGACACCTCCGTCTTCACCTCGTACCTCAGGTCGGCGTACTCCGCGTCCAGGCGCGCCAGGATCGCCTTCAGGCGGTCGAACATGTCCACTTCCTCCCCGGGAGTCGAGTCGCGGAGCACCGAGAGTACGGCACCCGCCCGCGGCGACGAGTGCGAAAACCGGCGCGCTGCTCACGGAGCGGGCGGTCCGCGGCCGGCGCCGAAGATTACCAATGACTCCCGCCTCCGTATGGTTCTTTCAGGCGAAGCTCTCCAGGATCTCCTCCAGGGTGGGTACGCCGTGCCGCTCCCGGGCCCGGCGGCGGAGATCCGCCAGCGAGCCGTCGTAGGTGGGGCGCCGGGTCTCGTAGAAGGTGCCGAGGAGCTCTCCCTCGCCGTGGGTGAGGATGACCCGGATCGCTTCCGCCCGGTCGTGCTTCGCCTCCTCCTCCGTCACCGAGACCCGGCCCTTGTAGTAGGCGAAATCCTTCTCCCGGTTGAAGGTGTGGCAGGGGGAGATCACGTTGATGAACGAGAAACCGGGATGGCCCTCCGCGGCCACGATCGTCTCCCGGAGGTGCTTCACGTTCGCCGCGTAGCTCTGGGCCACGAACGTGGCGCCGGAGGCGATCATGAGCACGAGCGGGTTCACCGGCTCCTCCACGGACCCGTAGGGGGTGGAGCCCGTGAGGAAGTCCCGCTCGGAGGTGGGGCTCACCTGGCCCTTGGTGAGCCCGTAGACGTGGTTGTCCATGCAGATGGCGGTCAGATCGAGGTTGCGGCGCGCCGCGTGGACCATGTGGTTCGTGCCGATGGAGAAGAAGTCGCCGTCCCCCCCCACCACGATCACGTGGAGCTTCGGGTTCGCGAGCTTCACCCCCAGCGCCACGGCCGGCGCCCGGCCGTGGATGGTGTGGAAGCCGTAGGTGTCGAAGAAGTAGGGGAGCCGGCTGGAGCACCCGATGCCCGAGACGAAGACGATCTCGTGCCGGGCGTACCCCAGCTCCTGGAGGGCCTTGTCGAGGCCCGCGATCACCCCGTAGTCGCCGCAGCCCGGGCACCAGACCGGCTTCAGGTCGCTGCGCAGGCTCTTCGCGGACCGCCCGGCCCGGGCCGGGGCCGTCGTCTCCGTACTCATATCCTCACCACCTCCTCGAGGGCGGCATCGATCTGGGGCACGATCTCGCTCGGCTTGAAGGGCAACCCCCGGTCCTTGAGCACCGCCTGCACCTCCTTGTGGTAGCGATGCCGGACGATCTTGGCGTACTGGCCGGTGTCGTTCATCTCGCAGACCACCACCTTCCGGACCCCGGAGAGGTGCCGTTCCATGGCCGCGTCGGGCATGGGGGAGAGGATCTTCGGGAAGATGGCCTTGATCCGCGCCCCCTCGTTCAGCTTCCGGAGCACCGCGTGGCGCATCACGGAGGCGGTGGTCCCCCAGGCGGAGACCGCCACCTCCGCGTCCGGGTAGCCGATCACCTCCACGGCCCCCCCGTACTCCCGCCGGATGCTCTCGTACTTCGCCTTGCGCTTGGCCGTCATGGCCCGCCGGTTCTCCGGGTCGTAGCGGGGCCGGGCGTACTCGTCGTGCTCGAGTCCCGTGGCGCGGTACTCCAGGCCGGGCATGCCGGGGAGGGACCGCGGGGAGACCCCGGAGTCGTACCGGATGTAGCGGGGGAAGATGGGGGTCATGGGGTACCCCTCCCCCACCGTGATCTCGTCCACTCGCGGCCAGTCCCCCCCGTCCTCGGGCACCGTGGCGTACTCCTCCTCGAAGACATCGATCTTCCCGAAGTCCGGCCGGGGCATGGAGGCCTGGCAGTACCCGAGGGACTGCTCCGAGAGGAGGATCACCGGGATCTGGTACTTCGTGGCGATGTTGAAGGCGTTCACCGTCTGGCGGAACGCGTCCTCGATGTCGATGGGGGCCAGGACCACCCGCGGAGCGGTGGAGTGGGCGCCGAAGATGGCGAGGTTCAGGTCTCCCTGCTCCGCCTTGGTGGGCATCCCGGTGGAGGGGCCCGCCCGCTGGACGTCCACCACCACCACCCCCACCTCCGCCATGGCGGCGAGCCCCAGGGCCTCGCTCATGAGCGCCAGGCCGGGGCCCGAGGTGGCGGTCATCACCTTCTTTCCCGCGAAGGAGGCCCCGAGGCACATGCAGATGGCCGCGATCTCGTCCTCGGCCTGGACCATGTCCCCGTCCAGGAGCGGGAGCACCCGGGCGAGCCACTCCATGACCCCCGTGGCGGGGGTGATCGGGTAGCCGGCGTAGAACCGGCATCCCGCCGTCACCGCCCCGAAGGCGATGGCCTCGTTCCCGGAGAGGACGATGCGGGGGTTCCCGTCGCCCTCGGGGAACCGCACCTCGTGGCGGATCTCGAGGTGCTCCTCCACGTACCGGGCGCCGAGGTCGAGGGCCCGGAGGTTCGCGGTGACGACCGCCTCGCTCTTCTTCCCGAACTTGCGCCGGATCCCCTCCCGCAACCCTTCCAGGGGGAAGCCGAAGAGCCGGGCCACCGCCCCCAACGCCACCATGTTCTTGCCGAACCGGGCCCCCGCCTCCTTCGCCAGCTCGCCCATGGGCACGTGGTAGTCCACGCCGCGGCGCCGCCGGACGGGCGCCTCTTCCGTGGGCTCGAAGTCGAAGACGAGCACCCCGTCCGTCTCCAGGTCCGCGATGTTCCGGTCGTACCCTTCCCGGTTGAAGGCCACGAGGACGTCCAGGTAGTCCCCCTGGGAGATCACCTGCTCCGGGCCGGTGCGGATCTGGAACACGGCCATGCCCCCCCGCACCTCGGAGGGGAACGTCTTGAAGGTCTGAACGTGGTTTCCCCGGCGGGCCGCCACCCGCGTGAGCAGCTCCCCGGCGCTGATCACGCCCTCGCCCCCCTCGCCCGCGATGCGGAGGCAGACGTACCGCGTGTCCCTGGCTTTCATGTTCGGACTCCGGTCATCGATCTCGGCTGGTAGTGGGAATGAGAATACATCGACATTGGGCCGCCGCCCGCGAATTCGAAGCGGACGGCGCTCAGGGCCGCTGGAGGGCCTGCTTCAGGCGCTTCTCGATCCTCGGATCCTCCTCGATGAAGAGATGGTCCCGGAGGATCTTCCGCGCCCGGGCCCGCTCCGCCTCCGGGAGCCCGGGCAGCTTCCACACCGTGAGGAGCGCCTGCACCGCCTGGCCCCGGACCTCCGGCACGGGGCTCTCGAGGAAACCCGCCAGGGTGCCGATCCGGTCCCGGACCTTCGCGAGCCTCCCCTCGAGATCGTCGAGGAAGGCCCGGACCCGGGCCGCCTCCGGCTCCGGTTCCGCCCCCGGCACCCGGGCCAGGAGGACCTCCCCGCCGCCGAACCGGGCGCGGAGCTGGAAGATCGGGGCGCCGGGATCGGAGGCCTCGGGGCGCAGATCGCGGAGGGCCTCGAGGAGGCGCCGGAGCCGCGCCCAGGTCTCCCCGTCCAGCTCCCCCGTCCGGATCTCGATCCTCTCCGGGCCGCGCCGCACCACCTCCAGGATCCGCCCCGCGCCGGTGAGGATGAGCATGCGGGCGGCCAGGACCCCCTTCTCGGGGCGGGGCGCCGGGCGGTAGAGCACGAAGTCGCGGGTCCCCCGGGCCCCGCAGCCCGCGAGGAGAACGAGGAGAACCAGGCCTGGAATCGGGAGCCGCCTGGGAGGCCGGCCGGTCATGACGGGATCTTCCCTCTCCCCGGCCAGAAGGTCGAGCTTCTCCGGGAAGGAAGTAGAATCCCGCCTCCGTTTCGAACCCCGGAGTCGCCATGAAGAAGATCGCCTTCCTCCTCGCCTGCGCCCTCCTGGCGGGCGTTTCCGC
The DNA here is from genome assembly GCA_029932425.1 of Planctomycetota bacterium. Classification (GTDB taxonomy): domain Bacteria; phylum Planctomycetota; class JAJSAM01; order JAJSAM01; family JAJSAM01; genus JAOZQC01. The sequence continues at coordinate 4,850 of JAOZQC010000070.1, forward strand.
TTCCGGCTCCGGCCCGGCCGCCCTCCGCGTCACCGCCCGGACCCTCGACGTGCGGTTCGAACCCTCCGCGCACCGGATCACCGCCACCGCCGTCCTTACCGTGGGGCCGGGCGCCGCCCCGCTCCGGTTCCGGCTCCACTCCGGGCTCGCGGTGACGTCCGTGGAGCTCCTCCGGGGCGACGAGGTCTTCCCCCTGGCCGTGGCCCGGGACGAGACGGAGGGCTACTGGCGGACGGTGGAGACCGCGCCTCTCCCCGGGGGCGGGGAACGGCGGGTCCGGGTCCGGTACGGGGGCACCCTCTACGACGCGGTGCGCAAGGACGAGAAGCTCTCCTTCGTGGTGGGCGACGACACCCGGGGCGTGGTGGGCGAGGAGGGGATCTTCCTCGTCGCCGGTTCCGGCTGGTACCCGGTCACCGAGGGGACCGGCGTCTTCCGGGAGGTCCGGGTGGACGTGCCGGGGGATCTCCGGGCCGTGACCCAGGGAGAACGGGTCTCCCGCCGGGTGGAGGGCGGCCGCGAGATCACCGTGTGGCGAAGCGACGTGCCCGTGGACGGCCTGGCCCTCCAGGCGGGGAAGTACGTGGTGGAGACCCGCACCGTGGACGGGGTCTCCGTCTCCACCTACCTCTTCCCCGGGGACGCGAAGCACGCGAAGCTCCTCCTCGACGAGACGGAGCGCTACCTCCGCTTCTACGTCCCCCTTCTCGGTCCCTATCCCTGGCCCAAGTTCGACATCGTGGAGAACTTCTTCACCACCGGCTACGGGATGCCCTCCTACACCCTCCTCGGCCGGCGGGTGGTGGGGCTCATGGCCATGATGGCGGCCCGGAACGGCGGGTCCATCCCCCCCGGCTTCGTGGATCACGAGCTGGTCCACTGCTGGTGGGGCAACTACGTCTACCCCGACTACGAGACGGGCAACTGGTGCGAGGGGCTCACCTCCTACTGCTCGAACTACCTCCGGAAGGAGATCGCCGACCCCCTGAAGGCCCGCGCCCACCGGGAGAAGACGTGCCGCACCTTCTCCATCCAGGTGAACCCGGGGAACGACTACCCCGTCCGCGAGTTCCGCGGGAAGCACGAGGACTTCGAGAACGACATCGGCTACGGCAAGGCCTCGATGATCTTCCACATGCTCCGGCGCATGGTGGGGGACGACGTCTTCTGGTCCACCCTCCGGGGCGTGGTCCGCGACCACGGGGGGAAGGTCACGTCCTGGGACGACTTCCGGGACGCCTTCTCGAAGGCCGCGGGCCGGGACCTCGGGTGGTTCTTCCGCCAGTGGCTCGACCGGAAGGGCGCGCCCGTCCTCGCCGCGGGTCCCTTCACGGTCACCCGGCGGCCGGACGGGCTCTTCCTCGTCCGGGGCACGGTGCTCCAGACCGGGAAACCCTGGCGGCTCGACGTGCCGGTCACCGTGGAGCACGCGGGGGGCGAGTCCTACCGCACCGTTCCGGTCTCGGAGGCGAGCACCTCCTTCGAGATCGTCTGCCCCCGCCCTCCCCTCTCGGTCACCGTGGACAAGCGCCACAACCTCTTCCGGCGGATCCCCCTCGAGGAGCTCCAGCCCTGCCTGAACCTCACCCTCTCCCGTCCGGACAAGGTGTACGTGGTGCCCGAGGGGATCTCCGCCTACCGGCGCCTGGCGGAGAGGGCGAAGGCCCAGAAGGGGGGCGAGATCACGGCTCCCGGAAAGGGGCTCCCGGAGAAGGACTGCCTCGTGTTCGGCCGGCCCTCGGAGAATCCCGCGACCGCCGCCGCCCTGAAGGCGGCGGGGGTCCGGGTGGAGGGCGACGCGGTGATCCTCCGCGGCCGGAAGTTCGAGGGGAAGGACCTGTGGCTCCTCCTCTCGATCCGCCACCCGACGGCGAAGGGCCGCTACGTCACCGTCTTCTTCGGCACCACCCCCGCCGCCCTGGCCCGGGCCCGCGTCATCTTCCACTACGGCTGGGACGGCCGCCTGGTCTACGCGGACGGGCATCCCCTGGCGCGGGGGGACTTCACGGCGACCAGCCACCGGAACGTCAGGCTGTTCGATCTTCCCGTGGACCAGGCCGCGATCCGGACCACGTTGGCCGCCCTGGCGGGCATCCCCCGCAAGGCGGGCACCCCGGGCGGCGCGAAGGCCCGCGCCTGGCTCGCGAAGCGGCTCGAAGCCCTCGGCGAGGTGCGGGAGATCCCCTTCTCCTTCGAGGTCCGGGACTTCACGGACCGGGACGCGTGGTCCGTGGACCAGGGTTTCCTCGAGGACGGGAAGACCCCCTGGCGGACCTCCTACCCGGGCGCCGTGGTGCCCGCCGTCTTCTCCGCGGAGGCCCCCGAGGGGATCCGGATCGGGAAGTTCGTGAAGTACGGCGCCCCCGCGGAAGCGATCGACGGAGAGACGATCGTCCTCCTCCCCGAGGTGGAGAGCCCGGAGGATCTCTTCCTGCTCCTCACGGAGATCGCGGACTCCGGCGCGGCGGCGGCGGCGGTACCCAAGTCGTGCCTCTCCCACCGCGCCCTCGCGGAGCTGGCCGTGTACCCGAGTCTCCCCGGCCGCCGCCTGCGCGACGGCGAGGACCCCTGGCTCTTCGCCTCCGGCGTCCAGTCGCGCGGCCCCCGGCCCCGGGTGACGGTGCCCTTCCCCGTCGTGTTCTTCGACGATCGCATCCTACCCCCCGGAGGCGAGGGGGACGCGAACGCGGTCCTCAGGGTGCGGTTCACGAAGCGCGAGATACGAAGCGCGAACCTCCTGGTCACCATTCCCGACGCCTCCGGCTCCGGGGAGCGCGCGGCGGTGGGTCTCTCCGCCCACTACGACTCCCTGGGGGAGGGTTTCCCCGGAGCCGACGACAACGCTTCCGGGGTGGCGGCGGTGCTGGCGGCGGCCCGGGCCCTGGCCGCCCGGCGCGATCTCCTGGGCCGCCCGGTCACGGTGATCCTCACCGGCGCGGAGGAGTGGGGGCTCCGGGGCTCCCGGGCCCTGGCCCCGGCCCTGGCCGGGAAGCTCGTGGCGGACGTGAACCTCGACACGGTGGGCGCCCGCGACGTGCGGGAGATCTACGTCATCGGGCGGAGCGTCCGGCCCGACCTCTCCGCCCGGGCCGCGGCCTGCTTCGGTGCGGAGGGCTTCCCCCTGGGGAAGGACATCGACCGTTTCGCCTTCCGGTTCGGGTCCGACCACTGGTCCTTCCACCGGGCCGGCATCCCCTCCCTCGACCTCTTCTCGAGCTCCCACCGCCGCATGAACTCCGCCGCGGACACCCTCGACCTCGTGGACCCCGCCAAGACGGCCCGCGTCGCCCGGGCCGCGGCCCGCCTGGTCCTGGACCTGGCCGCGGAGCCGGCGGAGGAAGGAGGGAACGTCCCGGAGCGCCCGAAGCCCGCAAAGGCCCCGCGGGAAACGGGCCGCGCGGGAAAACCCCCACCCTTCCCCGGCGGCTGAAAACCTGGGGTACGGCCCTATGGCCTGCAAACCTGGGGTACGGCCCTATGGCCTGCAAATCCAGGGTCAGGCCTCGCCGGGACGCCCCGGCGCCGGAACGCGAGGAGCCATGGACCGTTTCCTGATCGTGGACGTGGGGAGCACCACCACCAAGGCCACCCTCTTCACGAAGCGGGAGAAGTGGCGGTACGAGCGGGCGGAGGCGCCCACCACCGTGGAGCGGCCCCACGAAGACGTCCTCGTGGGTTTCCTGGCCGCCGTCCGGGAGCTCGAGACCGCTTCCGGGGAGCGGCTCCTCGAGGGGGAGCGGCCCCTCGTCCCCCTCTACGTCACGAGCAGCGCGGGCGGGGGACTGGCCATGGTGGTCACCGGCCTCGTGGCCCGGGTCACGTCCCGGAGCGCCCAGCGGGCGGCGCTGGGGGCGGGGGCCCACCTCCTGGACACCATCGCCCTCGACGACGGCCGGAGTCCCTACGGCAAGATCGAGGCCCTGAAGCACCTGCGGCCCGACATGGTGCTTTTCGCGGGGGGCTTCGACGGCGAGGCCCTCTCGGGGCCGGTCTTCCTCGCCGAGCTGCTCCGCCTGGCGGACCTCCGGCCCAAGCTCACGGAGGACGCTCCCCTGCCGGTGGTGTACGCGGGGAACGTGAACGCGGAGGACCTCGTGCGGGAAACGCTCGGGGACGGGTACCTCTTCCATCCCGTGCCGAACATCCGGCCCGAGGGCGACCGCGAGAACCTGGAGCCGGCCCGCCGGGCGATCCACGAGATCTTCATGGACCACGTGATGTCGCGGGCCCCAGGCTACTCCCGGCTCCTCGACCTGGTCTTCGCCCCCATCCTCCCCACCCCCGCCGCTTTCTCGGCGATCCTCGCCCTCGCCTCGGAACGGATCGAGGGCCGCCTCCTGGCCGTGGACGTGGGCGGCGCCACCACCGACGTGTTCACGGCCGAGGCCGGAGAGGTCTTCCGCACGGTGAGCGCCAATCTCGGCATGAGCTACAGCATCCGGAACGTCCTGGAAACGGCGGGGATGGAGACCGTGGTCGGGCTCCTGGCCCCCCCGCTCGGCGAGCGGGAGATCTGGAACCGGATCGGGGAGAAGCACGTCCATCCCACCCGCCTGGCCCCCACCGCCGCGGACCTCCGGCTGGAGTGGGCGACGGCGGCGGCGGCGGTGCGCCGCGCGGTGGCCGAGCACCTGGCCGTGCGTTCCGGCGTTCCCCTGAGCCGGGGAGAGGAGGAGCTCTCCCTCCGGTCGATCGGACGGGGCGGGGGCCCCGGGCGGCGCGCCCCCGGGGTACCGGCCCGTCGCCACGGCTACGGCCAGGGGCTCGGGAGCGGGGGGCTCTTCTCCCACGCGCCGCGATCCGCGGCGGCCCGCATGCTCCTCGGGGGACTGGCGCCGGTGGGCACCACGGCCCTCGCCGTGGACCGCGCCTTCCTGTTTCCTCACCTCGGGGCCCTCGCCGCGGAACATCCCGCCCTGGCCACGCGGCTCTTCTTCGAGCTGGCGGAGGTTCCCCTGGGCACGGTGGTGGCCGCCGCCCGGCCCCGTCGCGGCCCCCTGCGGATCTCGATCTCGGGACGCACGGAGAGCGGACGGACGGTGGCCGCCGCCGCCGAGGGGGAGCTCCTCGTCCTGCCGCTCGCGCCGGGCGAGACGGCGGTGCTCTCGGTGAAGCCGAAGCACCCGCTCTTCCCCGGGGACCCCTTCCGCGTCTCGGGGGGGACGGAGGGGCTTTTCCTGGACGCCCGGGGCCGTCCCCCCTCCCCCCCGGCCCTCCCCTTCACCGGGGCCGAGCCCTCCCCGCCTCCGCCCCGGGAGGACCTCCCCTCCCTCC
>JAOZQC010000564.1:0-565 GCA_029932425.1 Planctomycetota bacterium
TGATGATCTGCTCGCGCGCGACCTGGTGGCAGATGCCGGGCGAGCGACCGTCGCGGGCGCTGAAGTCCCGCACGCCGGTGTGGCGCTGGAAGGCGCGCTGGAGGTCGCGCAGCGTCTGGATCTCGGCCGCGTAGGGCTTCATGCGTTCGACGCCGTCGGCGTAGATCAGGTGGTCCTCGAAGACGGCGAAACGGTCGGGTTGCACGACGCGGTAGTCGTCCCCGAACTCCTCGCGCAGGAACTCGTGGACCTGGGCCGTGGTGAACTCGTGGCTGTAGCCCCCGTCCACGGAGACGACGAGCGCGTCACCCGGCTTCACGTACGCGGGGCCGTCCCCCCCCAGGTGCGCGGCGAGGATCTTCTCCCCGAGCGTGAGGGGGCGCGGGGGCGTGTCGGGCACGGGAACGGTGATCTTCCCCGCGGTGAGCGCCCGGTGGAAGGCGAAGAGCCCACCGCAGCGCACGATGAGGCGGGTGATCGGGTCGTAGCCCTCCATGAAGGCCTCGAGGTCGACGGCCTCGCCCGCCTGCAGGCGCCGCAGCACGTCGTGGCCCGCCATGAGCAC
>JAOZQC010000564.1:575-2612 GCA_029932425.1 Planctomycetota bacterium
GATGCCCGACCACTTCTCCGCCTGCACCGCGGTCTCGCGCGAGGATCCCACGCCCTTGCGGTAGCCGGAGACGATCACCTCGAAGTTGCCCGTGCGCAGGGCGTCCGTGGGGAAGAGGCGCTCGCCGTCCACGATCAGGCCCGCGTAGGCGTCCCGGGCAATGTCGGCGGGGCGGTGGCGGAAGCACACCCACGCGGGCGTCATCGCGTCGGTGTTGATGTCGTCGAGGAGGTCCTCCACCCGGAGGTCCTCCATGCGGAGGTCGAGCTCGCCGGCGAGCTGGCGCCGGATCAGATCCGGGTCCTTGGTGAGGAAGAGGACGCGCCGGCCGGGGGTCAGGGAGACGGTCTTCGTCATGGGGGGATGCTACCACACGGGCTCCGGATCCCGGGCACCGCGGAGACGGGTCCCGGGAGACTCCGGAACGCCCCGGCGCTGGAACCGGCAGAAGGGGCACGGTGGCCGAGGAGGAGCCCATGTATCACTGGCCTTCCGGATGTTGGCGCGGCTCGCGGACTTCTGCGTGAGCAGGCGCCGAAAGCGCCCGCCGCCGGGCGGCGAGGAGGGGGGCGGCCGCGGGCATGCCCGCGATGTGCCCGTCCTACCCTTGCCGCACTTCGGAAACCTCCTCTCGGTCACCCTCATCCGCCTCCTCTTCGGGGTGCGCTACACCGACCTGGGGCCGTTCCGGGCGATCCGGGCGGAGGCGCTCTCGCGCCTGGCCATGGAGGACACGGACTACGGCTGGACGGTGGAGATGCAGGTGAAGGCGGCGGCCGCGGGGCTCCGGATCGTGGAGGTCCCGGTGCGCTACCGGCGGCGGATCGGGGTCTCGAAGATCAGCGGGACGCTCCGGGGCTCGTTCCTGGCGGGGCGGAAGATCCTCGGGACCATCGCGCGCCACCGGGGGTGGCGGATCCCGGGACCGGGCGCCGCCGCGGCGCCCGGTCCCGCCCTCGTGAGCGTGATCGTGCCCGTCCTCGACGAGGCGGCGGAGATTGGGGGTTGCCTGCGGTCCCTCCTCGCGAACGCGCCGCCCCTGGAGGTGCTGGTGGTGGACGGGGGGAGCGGGGACGGGACGCGGGAGATCGCGGGGAGCTTCCCCGGGGTGCGGGTGCTCGAGGCGCGGCGGGGCCGGGCGCGGCAGATGAACGAGGGGGCGCGGCGGGCGCGGGGGGAGATCCTGTGGTTCCTTCACGCGGACGGCCGGCCGGGGCCGGGGGCCGCGGGGCGGATCCGGCGGGCGCTCGCCCGGCCGGGCGCCGCGGGCGGGGCCTTCCGCTTCGCGCTCCGCACGGAGGCGCCGTGGGCCCGGATCGTGGAGACGGTGGTGCGCCTCCGGGGCGAGTGGCTCCGGGAAGCGTACGGGGACCAGGGGATCTTCCTGACCCGGAGGGCCTTCCAGGCGGTGGGCGGCTTCCCGGAGGTCCCCCTCCTGGAGGACCTCCGCCTGGTGCGCGCCCTGCACCGGGCGGGAGGCTTCCGGATCCTCGAGGAGCCGCTTCCCACCTCGGCCCGGGCCTGGGAGGAGGGCGGCGTCCTCTCCACCATCGCCCGCTACCAGGCCATCGCCCTCCCGGAGCGCCTGGGCGCGGCCCCGGAAATGCTGGCGGGGTGGAGACCTTGACCCGCGTGCTCTTTGCGCAGGATCTCGCCGCCGGGGCCGGGAGACCTCCGTCACATCTTCCACTGAACGAGGACGGCTCTCCGACAACCGCCAGGTGGAGAACGCCCGGGGAGCGCATCTCCCGAACGGCTCCCAGGGTCTCCCGTTCGAGGTTACCTGGTGGCGGGAACGGGGATACGAGGACGACTACGTGGTGGAGACGCCGCGCCGTCGGTTTGCCCTGGAGGTGAAGAGCGGCCGCCCGAGGCGCCCCCGCGGTCTGGACTTGTTCCGCCGCCGGCACCCGGAGGCCGCGGCCCTCGTGGTGGGTGGGGGCGGCATACCCCTCGAGGAGTTCTTCACCACCGATCCCCGGGATCTGTTCGGATCCTGAAGAAAGGGCCCTCGCCCGGGTCCGCGGACCGAGCCTG
>JAOZQC010000071.1:0-7425 GCA_029932425.1 Planctomycetota bacterium
TCCGGAGGAGAGGGCTGTGGAAGCCGTCTCCCCGCGCGGCGGGCGCGGCCAGGAGATCCTTCCGGTACGCGAAGAACCCGTCCTCCGCGGCCCGCACGCGCTCCCGGAGGGATTCCCGCCCGAAAAGACCCTCCCGGAACTTCTCGTTCCGCCGCCACGCCACCCGGAGGGCCTCCCAGTCCGGGGAGGTCCAGGCGGCCTCCGGGGCCCGGTTCGGATCCCGGAAGGCGAGCCAGGAGAGGGCGGACGCCTCGGGCCGTCCCGACCGCTGCGCCGCCTCCCAGAGCCCGTCCACCACTCTCCGGAGGAAATGCACCGTCTCGGGTCCCGAGTGACCGATCATCCGCTCGTTCACCCGCGCGTAGATCGCCTCGAGGAGGGCGGCGGCCGCCTCCTCCCGGTCCCCGGGATCGGCCCGGACGAGGTCCCGGGCCGCCTGCTCCACGGGGTCCCCCGGCGCCCGGCCCGTCCACTCCATCCGCAGGGGGTCCCGGGAATCGAACGCGAGGAGCCCCGAGCGGGCCATCTCCCGGAGGGCGGTGGCCGCGATGACCCCCGGAGGGAGGCCGAGGAGGAGGGCCGCCTCCGCCGGGGAGCAGTCCCTCCAGGGGCCCGACCCGATCCAGTTGGCCACGGTCCGCAGGGGGCGGCGGCGGCGCCATCCCCGCCGGAGGGTATCGACCAGGAGGCCGAAGGCCAGGAGGGCGGCCAGCAGGAGCACGAGCCGGACGAGCGCCATGCCGTCCATTCTCGGGCGCAAAGCCGCCCCCGGCAACGGGGAAACGACGCCCCCGGGCCCCGGGAACCGCGCCGCCGGCGCGCCGGCTCCACCCCGCATCTCTCCCGGGAGCGCGCGGTTCCGCCGGACCTCGCCGCGCAGCGTGGCGCGGCCCCTCGTCCTCGGCCCGGAAAGGGTCGATTCCTCCCCGCGCCCCGCCCGGGCCGACGCACTCCCGGGGAGAACGGCCGGTCGCCGGATCCCCCTCGCTCCCCGGGAAGCCCGCTCCCGGAAACGACCTCCCGCCGTCGCCCCCCCACCGGATGAGAAGTACGCTCTACTTCCGCTTCCAGACGGTGCCCCGGGGCGTGTCCTCGAGGAGGATCCCCTCCGCCGCCAGCTCGTCGCGGATCCGGTCGGCGGTGGCGAAGTCCCTCTCCGCCCGCGCCCTCTCCCGCCGGCGGATGAGGCGCTCCACGCGCTCGTCGGGGGTCTCCGCCGCGCCCGTCTCCAGGAGCCGGACGCCGAGCACCTCGTCGAACCCCTCGAGGGCCGCCCGGACCCGGGCCGCGTCCCCGGGGGAGAGGGGCGGGCCCACCCGGTTCACGTGCGCCACCAGGCCGAGCAGGGCGGCGCGCGCCGGGGACATGTTGAGATCGTCGTCGAGGGCGGCGTCGAAATCCGCCCGGGCCCTCTCCACGGCGGCCGCGATCTCCGGGCGGTCGGGGACCTCCGGGGCCGGGTCCAGCCGGCGCACGAGGTCGCGGATCCGCTCCAGGTTCTTCTTCGCCTCCGCCAGGCCCTCCAGCGTGAAGTTCATGGGCTGGCGGTAGTGGACGGCGGAGAGCGCCCAGCGGACGGCCATGGGATCGTGGCCCCTCTCGAGGAGGTCGCGGAGGGTGTAGAAGTTGCCCTTCGACTTCGACATCTTCTCCCCGTCCACCAGGAGCCAGCCGCCGTGGACCCAGTAGCGCACGAAGGGTTTCCCGGTGGCCGCCTCCGACTGGGCGATCTCGCACTCGTGGTGGGGAAAGCGGTTGTCCTCGCCCCCGGTGTGGATGTCCAGGGTCTCTCCCAGGACCTTCATCGCCATGACGGAGCACTCCAGGTGCCAGCCCGGGAAGCCCCGACCCCAGGGGGAGTCCCACTGCATGATGTGATTCGGGTCCGATTTCCAGAGGGCGAAGTCCGCGGGGTTCCTCTTCTCCGGGTTGGGGTCCAGGCGCGCCCCCGTCTTCAGGCGCTCCACGGTGTTCCCCGAGAGCTTCCCGTACTCCGGGAAGGTGGAGATGTCGAAGTAGACGTTCCCCCCCACCGCGTAGGCGTGCCCCTTCTCGATGAGCCGGGAGACGAGCTCGATCATCTCCGGGATCGTCTCGGTGGCCCGCGGGTAGCATTCCGCCCGCCGGAGGTTCAGGGTCTCGATGTCCTCGAAGAAGGCCTTCGTGTAGAACTCCGCCACCCGGACCGGGTCCCCCCCGAAGCGGCGCGCGGCCACCGCCATCTTGTCCTCGCCCCCGTCCCGGAGGTCGTCGAGGGTCATGTGCCCCACGTCGGTGATGTTCATCACCTGGCGCACCCGGTAGCCCCTCGCCTCGAGCAGGCGCCGGAGGATGTCGGCGGTGAGGAAGGAGCGCAGGTTCCCGATGTGGGCGTAGTCGTAGACGGTCGGTCCGCAGTTGTACATGCGAACCTCCCCCGGCCGGAGGGGGACGAACTCCTCCTTCTTCCGGGTGAGGGAGTTGTAGATGCGAATCGTCACGTCTCCTCCCGTTCGATGAGCACCACCACGTGCGCCTCCATGGCCCGCCCCTCGCCCACCGGGCCGAGCTTCTCCTTGGTCTTCGCCTTCACGTTCACCCGCGTCTCGTCCACGCCGAGGAGGTCGGCCACCGCGCGGCGGATCCGCTCCTTGTAGGGGGTGAGGCGCGGCCGCTCGGCCACGAGCGTGAGATCGGCGTTCACCACGCTCCAGCCCCGGTCCCGGACGATGCCCACGAGGTGCCTCGTCATCTCCGTGCTCTCCGCGTCCCGGAAGCGCGGATCGGTGTCCGGGAAGTGCTCGCCGATGTCCCCGAGCCCCGCCGCCCCGAGCAGGGCGTCGGCCAGCGCGTGGAGGAGGAGATCCGCGTCCGAGTGCCCGGCCAGGCCCTCCTCCCCCGGGATCTCCACTCCTCCGAGCCGGAGCCGCCGCCCCGCCGCGAACCGGTGGATGTCGTACCCGTAGCCCACCCTCCGCTCCTTCATCTCCCCACCTCCCGCTCGAGCAGGGCCTCGAGGATCTCGAGGTCCCGCGGCTCCGTGATCTTCACGTTCCCCGGCGGCCCGCGGACCACCCGGACCGGGTGTCCCAGGCGTTCCACGAGCGCCGCCTCGTCCGTGGCGCCGGAGTCGGACCGGGGGGCCAGGCGGAGCGCGGCCCGGAGGAGATCCCCGCGGAACACCTGGGGGGTCTCCGCCAGCCAGATCCCCTCCCGGGGAACCGTCTCCCGGGCCACGGGTTCACCCTTTTCCTCCGCCACCCGCTTCAGGGTGTCCCGGGCCGGGACCGCGAGGATCGCGGCCCCCGCCTCCCGCGCCCGGTCCACCACCTCCTCGGCGGCCCGGAGGGAGAAGAGGGGCCGGACCGCGTCGTGCACGAGCACGAGATCCGCTTCCGGCGGCAGGGCCGCGAGACCGTTCGCCACCGAAGCCTGCCGGGTCTCCCCCCCGGGCACGATCCGGGTGACGCCGCGCGCGGAGAGCTCTCCGCCCAGCGTCCGGCCGATCTCCCCGATGCGCGCGGGCGGCAGGACGAGCACCATCTCCCGGACGTCCCGGATGCGCGCCAGCCGGTCCAGCGTCCGGAGGAGCACGGGCACTCCCCCGAGCGGCGCGAGGATCTTCTCTCCCCCGAACCGGGCACCCGCGCCACCGGCGGCGACGATCGTACCGAGCATGACCCCCGAGGATAGCGGCAAGGTCCGTTCCCGCGCCACGTCGGACCCGGCCCCGTTTCTCGTGGCCGGACGGCCCGCGATCCGGGACACTCGCAGGCCGGCGCCCCGGGGGGCGAGAAGGGAGGCGTGAGCGTTGTCCCGTCGAGTTCTCGGCATCGATCCCGGCACCCGGTCCGTGGGGATCGGCGTGGTGGAGGCCCGCGGCTCCCGCCTGGTCCCCGTGGCTTTCGAGGTGATCGCCCCCGGGCGCATGGGCGGCGACGTGCCCGCGAGGCTCCGGACGATCCACGAGGGCATCCGCGAGGCCATCCGGCGCCACGCTCCGGACGCGGTGGCCCTGGAAGAGGCGTTCTACGGGAAGAGCGTGCAGTCCGCCCTCCGCATCGGGGAGGGCCGCGGGGTGGCCATCCTGGCCGCCGCCCTGGAGGGGGTGCCCGTCCACCAGTACCCCCCCGCCACCATCAAGAAGGCGGTGGCGGGATCGGGCGCCGCTCACAAGTCCCAGGTGAACCGGATGGTCCGGGTGCTCCTCGGGATCGCAAAGGAGGTCCCGGAGGACGCGGCGGACGCCCTGGCGGCCGCCGTCTGCCACCTGAATCGGGCGTCCCTCCCGGGTCCGCCGTGAAGCCGGGGGGAGACCGAAAACTCTTGACGCGCCCCCCGTGTCCGGCGTACATGGGGGAGCCCCTCGAGGGGCGGAGGTAAGGTTCCTTTGGAGGACCCCGGCTCACCTCTCGTCGCGATCCTGACCGGCGCGGCCTGCATGTTCTTCTCGCTCGCGGAGGGGGCCCTCTCCGACTATTCCCTGCCCCGCCTCCTCGCCCTGGCCCGCAAGCGCGACCGGGAAGCCGAGATCCAGGCCTTTGCGAAGTCGGACGAGAGGCTGCTCCTCACCTTCCGCACCCTCTCCGTGATCTCCACCGTGGCCTTCACCCTGGCCGTGCTGTCCTGGATCCACCCCGGCCCCGCGGCCCCCGACGCCTGGACCTTGATCCGGGCGGGGGCGATCGCGGCCGCCCTCCTCCTCTCCCTCGGCCGCATGATCCCGAGGTTCCTCGGCCGCCTGTTCGCGGAGGAGATCCTCCTCCACCTGCGACCGGTGTTCCTCGCCGTGCACCTGGCGGGCAGCCCCCTCGTGGTCGTGGTGGAGGGTTTCCGCACGATCACCGGCCGGATCGCCGACCGGAAGATCGAGCCCAACGGGGCGGACGCCATCCAGGAGGAGATCCGCTCGGCGGTGGAGGAAGGGGAGATGGAGGGAGTGCTCCGCGAGTACGAGGCCGACATGATCGAGCGCGCCCTCGACCTCCACGACGCGGACGTGGCCGACGTGATGACGCCGCGCACGGAGATCTTCGGCCTGGAGATCTCCACCCCTCTGGCGGAGGCGGTGGCCCGGATCTCCGAGGTCGGACACTCGCGGGTGCCCGTCTACCGGGAGAACCTGGACGACATCGTGGGGGTCCTGTACGCCAAGGACATCCTGGCCCACTGGGGGGAGGCGGACGCCGCCCGGCTGACCCTCGAGAGCATCCTCCGCAAGCCCTACCGGGTCCCGGAGACGAAGAAGATCCACCAGCTCCTGGAGGAGTTCAAGCGGCGCAAGCTCCACATCGCCATCGTCATGGACGAGTACGGCGGCACCGCCGGGCTCATCACCATCGAGGACATCCTGGAGGAGCTGGTGGGGGAGATCGAGGACGAGTTCGACGAGGGCGCCGAGCTGCCCTCCCTCACGGTGACCGGGGAGGGTGAGGTGGAAGTGGACGGACGGATCCACGTGGACGACCTGGGAGAGGCCCTCGAGGTGGAGATTCCGCCCGGTGACTTCGACACCGTGGGCGGGCTCGTGTTCGCGGTGTTGGGTCGCATCCCGGAGTCCGGGGAGGAGTTCGAGCACCAGGGGCTCCACTTCCGGGTGCTCTCCGCCGACGAGCGCCGCGTGAACCGCGTGAAGGTGGTGAAGATCTGAGCGCCGCGCCCCAGGTCGCCCTGGTGCTTCGCCGCCACGACTACTCGGAGTCCTCCCAGATCCTCAGGCTCCTCACCGAGCGCTCCGGGGTGGTGGGCGTCCTCGCCCGGGGGGCCCGGCGGGAGAAGTCCCCCTTCGGCGGCGCCCTGGACCTCTTCTACCGGGGGGAGGCGAGGATCCGGTTCCGGCCGCGGGCGGGGCTCCATCTCCTCACGGGGTTTCGCGTCACGAGCTCCCACCCCGGCCTGCGCAAGGCCCTGCCCCGGTTCCACGCCGCCTGCCGCCTGGTGAAGATCGTCCTCTCCATGACCCGCGAGGAGGAGCACCACCCGGGGCTCCTCCCCCGTCTGGAGGCGGGGCTCGAGCTCCTGGAGACGGCGGGGGAGGAGGAGGTCGACCCCATCCTCGTGGCCGCGGAGCTCGGCCTCCTCGGAGTCCTCGGGTTCGCCCCCAGGTTCGACGCGTGCGCCGCCTGCGGGGGGGACGCCTCCGGCCGGGGGGCGACGCTGTCCGCGAGGTTCGGCGGCGTCCTCTGCGCCCGCTGCGGCCCCGGGGACCCCCGGCGCCTGTCCGTCCCCCCGCGCACCCTGAACGTCCTCCGCCTCCTCGCCCACCGGGATCCCCGGACCGCGGCGCGGGTCCGGCTCGCCCCGGAGGACCGCCGGACGATCCGGACCTGGCTCGACCGTTTCCACGCCTGGCGGTGAACCGGCGGCGGGATCGTTCGTACCCCCCGCGCACGTCCGGCTCCGGCACGAACGTACACTCCGGCCCGGCGGGCGTTCTTCCCCTTTCCCACCGCTTCCGGGTCCCGGATCCGCTTCCCCCCGCCCCTCTCCACCCCCGATCATCCCGCTCCCACCGCAACCGTTGCGAAAGGCCCATTCTCGCCGTCGGGACCCGCGCCGCGATCGCACTCGTTCCCCCGTCCGCGATTCTCGAGGTCCTCGGCGCCCTCGTCCGGAAGGACCCACTCTTCCGGCTCCCACCGGGCGACCGCGGGCGTCCCCTCCGCGTACGTTTCGCTCCGCCGCGAACGTACGTAAGGTGTACGAATGTTCCTGCCTCCGTACTACAATCTCGCCATGAGCAATCGACCATTCGCCTGCCTCCTCCTGCCGGCCCTGGCCGTCTTCCTCTCCGCGGGATGCAGCGGCGTACCGGGGCCGAAGATCGAGGAGAGCACCACGGCCGTGCAGGTCTTCCGGCAGGGGCTGGCCCTCGAGGAGCGGGGCGACCTGAAGGCGGCGCGGAAGTACTTCGAGGCCGTGGTGGAGCACTTTCCCTCCTCCCCCGAGGCCCGGGAGGCGGAGTGGCTCGCCGCCGAGATGTCCTACCGGCGGGGCGAGTTGAAGGCGGCCCGCAAGGCCTACCAGGACTTCCACGAGACCCACCCGCTGGACCGGCTCGGCGAGCTGGAGGGCCGCATGTTCGACATCGGCAAGCGGCTCTACGAGGAGGGCCGATCCGGGCTCCTCGGGCTCGGCATCCTCCCCACCTCGGAGGAGGGCATCATCACCCTCACCTGGCTCACCGAGAAGCTCTCCAAGGGATCGCTGGAGGACGATGCCCTCTTCTTCATGGCGAAGGTCCGGTTCGAGGAACGGAACTACTCGGAGGCGGTGCTCTTCCTCGACGAGCTGCTCGCGCGCTACCCCCGGAGCGAGTGGGGCCTCGAGGCCCGGTTCCTGAAGGGGCGGACCCTCCTCTCCCAGAACCGGGGCCCCGCCTACGACCTGGGCGCGCTCCGGAAGGCCCGGGACACGTTCGAGGAGTACGTCCGCCTGGTGGAGCAT
>JAOZQC010000071.1:7435-10116 GCA_029932425.1 Planctomycetota bacterium
ACCCGGCGCACGGAGTACGCGGAGCGCCTGGACGGGGCGAAGGACTACCTGGCCCGGATCGCCCGGGCCCTGGCGGAAAAGGACCTGCTCATCGCCCGGTTCTACCTCACCCTCGAACGCCCGGAGGCGGCGCGCGGGTACCTGGCGAAGGCGGCCCGGGCGGGGCCGGAGACGGAGGCCGGCCGGGAAGCGGCCCGCCTGCTCGACGCGCTGGAGAAGTCGGAATGAAGGGGGGGGCCCCGCGGCTCCTCCCCCTCCTTCTCGCCGCCCTCCTCCCCGCCTGCGGCTACACCACGGGCCACGTGACCTCGGGGGCGGGGAAGTCCATCGCCGTCCCCCTCTTCACGAACCTCACCTTCCGCCGCGACCTGGAGCGGGACCTCACCCGCGCGGTGGTGGACGAGATCCGCGCCCGGACCGACTACCGGGTGACCGGCCTGGGGGACGATCCGGACCTCGTGATCCGGGGCCGCCTGGCCGGGGTGGAGGAGAGCCTCTTCTCCCAGCGATCCCACGGGCGCATCCGGGAATCGTCGGTGATGGTCACCGTCCTGGTCACGGTGGAGGATCGCCGCACGGGGAAGCCCCTCGTGGAGGGGGCCCGCATCGTGGAGCGCCGGGCCTTCGTGCCCGCCAAGGGCGAGTCCCTGCGCACCGCGGAGAACGCGGCACTCCGGGGCATCGCGGAGAAGATCGTCTACACTCTTACGGGGAACTGGTGAGGCAGCCCGATGACTGAACCTTCCGGCCGGCCGGGCGCGGATCGCCGTGACCGGCGCCCCCGCGGCAGCCTGACGATCCTCGTGATCGCGGGCCTGGCCGCCGCCCTGCTCGTCGTGTTCAGCGGCTCCGACATGACCCGCGAGGAGATCTCCTGGGCCGACTTCCGGACCCGGCTCAAGGCGGGGGCGGTGGACAAGCTCGTGCTCGTCCGGGGCAAGTGGAACATGGAGGGCACCTGGAAGACCCCGGGAGAGGGGAAGAGGGGCTTCCTCGTCCGGCTTCCCAGTGACCGGCTCATCACCGAGGACTTCATCGAGAAGGGCATCCTCCCCAACGTGGGATCCTTC
Source organism: Planctomycetota bacterium (assembly GCA_029932425.1). Lineage (GTDB taxonomy): Bacteria > Planctomycetota > JAJSAM01 > JAJSAM01 > JAJSAM01 > JAOZQC01. Next base: position 8,506 of record JAOZQC010000071.1, read on the forward strand.
GAGACGGAGGACCCGAGCCGCTTCTGGGAGCTCATCCTGAACCTCGTCCCCTGGATCATCCTCATCGGCTTCTTCTGGTTCATCTTCCTCCGCCAGGCGCGGGGTCCCGCGGGCCCCACGGGCGTCCTCTCCTTCGGCAAGAGCCGCGCCCGGATGCACTCCCGCGAGCACGTGAACGTGACCTTCGACGACGTGGCCGGCATCGAGGAGGCCAAGGAGGAGGTGCGGGAGATCGTCGCCTTCCTGAAGAACCCCTCCCGCTTCCAGCGGCTCGGGGGCCGGGTGCCGAAGGGCGTGCTCCTGGTGGGCCCGCCGGGAACGGGCAAGACCCTCCTCGCCAAGGCCATCGCGGGCGAGGCGGACGTCCCGTTCTTCTCCATCTCCGGGTCGGACTTCGTGGAGATGTTCGTGGGCGTGGGGGCGAGCCGGGTGCGGGATCTCTTCAAGCAGACCCGCGAGAACTCCCCCTGCATCGTGTTCCTCGACGAGATCGACGCGGTGGGCCGCCGGCGGGGGGCCGGCCTGGGCGGCGGCCACGACGAGCGGGAACAGACCCTGAACGCGATCCTCGTGGAGATGGACGGCTTCGAGACGGACGAGGGCATCATCATCCTCGCCGCCACGAACCGCCCGGACATCCTGGACCCCGCCCTGCTCCGCCCCGGCCGCTTCGACCGGCAGATCGTGGTGGACATGCCGGACCTCCGCGGCCGGGAGGCGATCCTCAAGGTCCATGCCCGGAACGTGAAGCTGGGCCCCGACGTGGATCTCGGGATCCTGGCCCGGAGCACCTCCACCTTCACGGGGGCGGACCTCGAGGCGATGATCAACGAGGCCGCTCTCATCGCCACCCTGAAGGACAAGGACTGGGTGGAGATGGAGGACCTGGAGGAGGCCCGGGACAAGGTCAAGTGGGGCCGGGAGAAGAAGTCCCGGGTGCTCGAGGAGGAGGACCGGAGGATCACGGCCTACCACGAGGCCGGGCACGCGCTGGTGGCCCACTACCTCCCCGACGCGGAACCCCTCCACAAGGTGACGATCATCCCCCGCGGCATGGCCCTCGGGACCACGATGCAGCTCCCGGAGAGGGACCGCTACCACCTCTCCCGCCGGCGCCTCCTCGCCATGATCACCGTCCTCTTCGCGGGCCGCATCGCGGAGGAGGTGTTCTGCGACGACATCACCTCCGGGGCGCAGAACGACATCGAGAGGGCCAGCAGCCTGGTGCGCCGGATGGTGAACGAGTGGGGGATGTCCGAGCGCATCGGTCCCGTGAACTACCGCGAGGGCCAGGAGCACCTCTTCCTCGGGCACGAGGTGACCCGCACCCGGCACCACAGCGAGAAGACCGCCATCGAGATCGACGAGGAAGTGAAGCGCATCATCACCGGGTGCTACGAGAACGCCCGGGCCATCCTCACGGACCACCGGGCCGAGACGGACGCCCTCGCGGAGGCCCTCCTCGAGTACGAGACCCTGAACGCCGAGGAAGCGGCCGCCGTCCTGCGCGGGGACACCGTGGAGGCCGTCCGGAAGGCGAAGGAGAAGCGGCTCCGCGGCGCGGCGCCCGCGCCGGACCGGGCCTCGGAGGCCTCCGCGGAGGGGACCGTC
>JAOZQC010000565.1 GCA_029932425.1 Planctomycetota bacterium
ACCCTGCCCCATGAGCAACGGTGTCAGATCCAGCCGGGTGGGGCCGGCCTCCGTTCCGTCGGGCAGTACCACGGCGGGAACCTCATCGCCGTCCCAGACCCCCCGGGCGAAGAGCCTCTCGGGTTCGGGGGGGCGGGTTTCCCCGGGCAGCGAGCGGATGGAGAGCCGGACCTTCCCGTGATGCGCGGCGGTGAGGTAGGCCACCAGGTTCTCCCAACGGCCGTCCCCGGCACCTCCCGGACGAGTCGTGAGCCACGCGAGAGCGGAGGCGAGCTCGTGCCGGAAGCCGGGACGTCCTCCCCGTCCTCCGCCTTTCCCGCCGGCCGACTTGGCCCACAAGTCCTCCCGGGGAGGGAGGTTCCCGGATTCGCCCTCCGCCGGCGCGCGGAGCTTCTCCTGGAAGACGGGGTGCGCCTTCCCCACGTCGTGCCAGGCGGCGGCGGTGACCACCGCCCGGAGGAGCGGGCCCCGGAGTCCCAGGCGGGAAGCGAGCGACTCCGCCTCGGTCTTCACGTGCCGGAGGTGGTCCGGGAGCGAGACCCAGTGCTTCCGGAAGGAATCCGGATCCCCGCTCATGCCGTCCGCTTCTTCTTCGGAGGGAGGAGGCACGGCGGCGACCCTCTCTCCCGCCCGTCCGGTGAAGCCCAGGGAGGAGTCGTACCCGCCCGCCGCCACGTGCAGGAGGAGGATCCGGCCGGGGCGTGGGTCCTGCGTCTCCCGCCAGCGCTCCTCCAGGGGGTCCCAGGACAGGGCACGAAGGTGCCCGGCCCCGGGCTCCTTCTTCTTCCGGGCGGAGTCGCGTCGCTTCCTGAGGTCCCGGAGAAAGCGGCGGGCGGACCCGAGGGAAACGGCGCAGAGTTCGTCTCGGTGGGGGGAAGCATGGGAAGCCGAGGGTGTGTCGCCCTCGTAGTCGCGCCAGTAGAAGCGTACGTCGGTGTCCTGTTCGTCGCGGACGAAAGGGGCGACGTCCATGTCGTTCCCGAGCAGGTCCGGGGTGGTGTCGAAGAGGTCGAGGGTGTCCTTCCTCCGGAGGACGGGTCGAATGGGAGTCCGGGGCTCGTGGGAGACGGCCGCCAGGCTCGAGGGCCCCGCGTCCCGGACCTTCTCCAGGATCCGCCGGGCTTCCTCCAGGTCGCCGGCCTCGTAGGGAAGGGGGAGGTCCCCGGCGCCATCCACGTCCACCACCAGGGCGTGGGCCTCCGCCTCCCGCCCGAAACGGTTCAGGCGGCCGAAGCGCTGGACGAGGGAGGGCCAGGGCGCGAGTTCGGTCACCAGGGTGCGGGCGGAGACGTCGACCCCGGCTTCCACGGCCTGGGTGGCGATCACGATGCGGTCCTCCTCGCGCCCCAGGAAGGCCTCGGCATCGCGCCGGTCGGCGGGACGGAAACGCGAGTGGAGGAGCCGGACCGCGCCGGCCGCTCCCCTCTTTCCCGCGAGAGCGGTGAAGAGGTCCTGGGCGCGCTTCACCCGGTTCACGACGACGAGGGTCAAACCCCTGCGCTCCGAGTGCAGGACGCGGACGAGCTCGGCGAGGTCTCGGGCGTAGGAGGACCTGCTTGCGGGCGTCAAGGCGATGTCCGCAAAGCCCACCGGCTTTCGGGCCTTCCACCGGCGGGCGACCTCCGGGCAGTGCCGATCCGCCTCCCCGAGACAGAGTCTTCGGAACCCCGCCGCGGGTTGCGGGTGATCCACGGTGTCGAGCTGGGAGGACCCCACGGTGGCGCTCATCCAGATCGTTGTCGAAGGGCCGAGAGTACCGAGACTCTCGCGGAATGCGTGGAGCTGGGCGGTCGTTTCTACCCCGACGCCCATGAGCTGCGTCTCGTCGAGGACCCAGAGGACGTCCTGGTTCAGCAGCCCGAACGAGATGGGCCACCGGTAGCGGCTGAGGCCGTAGCCGCGGTTGAGGGCGCGGGAGAGCAGCATGTCCTGGGTGCCCACCAGGATCGCTTCCGCCTCTGGAGATTCTTCCCATCCGGCGTCGGCTTCTCCGCCCATGAGGACGTGCACGGAGGGGGGGGGACGACCCTCCGACTCGAAGGCGGGGCCCGCCGCCCGGCACCAGTGATCCGCCACCGACCGGGTCTGGGCGACGAGGCTGCGCATGGGCAGGCAATAGACGAGGCGCCGCCCCGTCTCCGGCTGCCCCCGGAGTCGTTTCCAGAGCCAGGCGACGACCACCGCGGCGGTCTTGCCGAGTCCGGTGGGAATGTCGACCACCGAGGGCCACGTCTCTTCCATGAGCCGGAGCTGCCAGGGGAATGGAAGGCGGCCCGTGACCTGCCGAAAGAACTCCGCTGCTCCCATGGGATCCTCCCCGTCTCACCGGGTCCGCCAAGAGTGTACCGGAGGGGGGGGACACAGGCGACGGCGGAAGGTCTTCTTCACCGCGTGGGTGACAACGATACCGAGAGCGCCTTCTCTGCCTGCGTGAGGCCGGTGGGCCTTCGGGTACCGCCCCGGATTCGGGCTCGCGCTCCGCAGTTTCCCCTGGTGCGAGTGGTCCTGCCGGGCGCCGACGTAGTCCAGGAGGCGATCGCTCGGAGGGGGGAGGGAATCTGATCGTGCCGAAGTATCCTCGCCACCCCCGGGAACCCCG
>JAOZQC010000072.1 GCA_029932425.1 Planctomycetota bacterium
GACCCGGGAGGGGATCGCTCCGGAAAGGCCCGCGGCCTGGCGCTCCCCGGCCCCTCTCTCGGCGATGAAACATTTTTTTGAAATCGGCACTTGAAACAAGTGTTTCAAGTGTATGATTGATCCTGGGGGACGGAGGTCCGGCATGGCGAACCACGGCAACCGCGAGACGCCCCGGAGGTTGCTCGACGCCGCGGAGAGGCTCTTCGCGGAGCGGGGGATCTCGCACACCTCGCTCCGGGACATCACCGCCGAGGCGGGGGCGAACGTGGCGGCGGTGAACTACTACTTCGGCTCCAAGAACGAGCTGGCCCGGGAGGTCTTCGCGCGGCGGATGGGGCCGCTCAACGAGGAACGGATCCGGCACCTCTCGGAGGTGGAGAGGGCGGCGGGAGAGGAGGGACCCGCCCTGGAGGACGTCCTCCGGGCCTTCGTGCTTCCCACCTTCCGGTTCCGCAAGGAGCACCCGGAGTCCTTCCGCCTCTTCCAGCGGTTCCACGCCGAGCCCCCGGAGTTCCGGGAGCGGTGCCTCCGGCCCGAGCTCTTCCGGGAGGTGATCGAGCGCTACCGGGCCGCCCTCGTCCGGGCCCTGCCCGGGGTGTCCCTGGCCTCGATCTGGTGGGGGGTCCACTTCCTCATCGGGGCCATGATCCATGTGGTGGCGGCGCAGCGGGAGCTGGAGAAGATGTCGAACGGGCTGGCGGTGTCCGGGGACGAGACGGAGATGGTGGAACGCCTGGTGCGCTTCGCGGCGGCGGGGATGCGGGGCATGGAGCCGGGGCGATGAGGGGCGCGGCCCTGCTGCTCCTCTGCGGCCTGGCCGCCGCCTGCGCCGCCCTCCCCGAGGTGGAGCCCCCGCCGCTCCCCGTGGAGCTCCCCGCGGGCTGGACGGCGGGGGAGGCGGCGCCGGGGGCGCTCTCCGACACCTGGTGGCGGGACCTCGGGGACCCCGGCCTCGACGAGGTGGTCCGGGAGGCCCTCCGCCAAAACCCCGACCTCAAGGCGGCCCAGGCCCGGGTGGCCCAGGCCGCGGCGCTGGCCCGGATGGCGGGGGCGGACCTCTTCCCCTCCCTCTCCGCGGGGGGGCAGGGGGGCGTCCGCAAGCAGTTCATCGGCACGAACCTCGGGCCCTTCGTGCCCGCCACCGTGCGGTCCGAGAGCTACGGCGTCTCGCTGGATCTCTCCTGGGAGATCGACCTCTGGGGCCGGGTGCGGGCGGGCCGGGCGGCGGCCCTGGCCGACGCGAGGGCGGCGGAGGCGCTCCTGGCGGGGGCCCGGCTCTCCCTGGCGGCCCAGACCGCGAAGGCCTGGTTCGCGGCCGTGGAGGCGGGCGGGCAGCTCGCCGTGGCCCGGGCGAACCTGGAGAGCGCCGGCGCCCTGGCGGACCGCATCCGGGACCGCTACCGCCGGGGCCTCATGGAAGCCATCGACGTGAAGCTCGCGGAGACGGAGGTGGAGCGGGCGCGGGCGGAGGCCGCCCTCTGGGAGCGGTCCCTGGACGCCGCCCGCCGCCAGGTGGAGACGCTCGCGGGACGGTACCCCGCGGGACGGCTCGCCGCGGGGGCGGAGCTGCCCGAACCGCCGGGACCGCTGCCCGCGGGAGTGCCGGCCTCCGTCCTGGCCCGGCGCCCGGACCTGGCGGCCGCGGAGCTCCAGTACCTGGCCCGGGCCCGGAGGGTGCAGGAGGCCTCGGCCGCCCGGTACCCCGCCATCTCCCTGACCGGCTCCAAGGGGTTCGCCAGCGAGGACTTCTCGGACATCCTCCGGGGGGACTACCACGTCTGGGCCTTCGCGGGGAACGTGCTGGCCCCCATCGTCAGCGGGGGCCGGATCGACGCCAACGTCGACCTCCAGGAGGCCAGGCGCGACGAGGCGGGGGCGGCCTTCGCGGGGGCGGTGCTGAAGGCCCTCCGCGAGGTGGAGACCGGCCTGGCCGCGGAGCGGCACCTCCGGCGGAGGGAGACCGCCCTCTCCGCGCTGGCGGCCAAGTCGAAGGAGAGCCTGGACCTCGCCGAGGACCGGTACCTCCGGGGGCTCGGCACGATTCTCAAGGTCCTCGATGCGCGCCGCAGCTACTACGCGGCGCGGAGCGCCCTGCTCTCGGTGAGGCGGGAGCTCATCCTCGCCCGCATCGATCTCATCGTCGCCCTGGGCGGCGGGATCCCGGGCCGGACGGAGCCCGGGGAGGGGAAGGAGAGGTCATGATCAAGCTCGCCCTGAAGATCGCGCTGCCCCTGGGCGCCCTGGCCCTGGCGGGCCTGGGAGCCCGGGAGATCGTCCGGAGCGGCCCGGGGCCCCGGCCCCTGCCCCCCGAGGACCGCCGGCCCGTGGTGCGGGTGATGGTGGTGGAGCCGACCTCCGCCCGGCTCGACGTGGAGACCTACGGGACGGTGCTCCCCCGGGCGGAGATCGCGGTGGTGCCCCAGGTCTCGGGGAAGGTGACGGCGGTCTCCCCGCGGCTCGAGGTGGGGGCCTTCTTCCCGGAGGGGGAGGTCCTGCTCCGCATCGAGCGGGACGACTACGAGCTGGCCGTGACCCAGGCGGAGTCCCTGGTGGCCCAGGCCCAGGCCCGCCTGGACCAGGAGTAGGCGCAGGCGGCCCTCGCCCGGGAGGAGTGGGAGAAGTTCGGGAAGGGGGCCCCCAGCGACCTGGCCCTGCGCAAGCCCCAGCTCGCGGAGGCCCGGGCGCTCCTGGCCTCCGCGAAGGCGAAGCTCGCCCGCGCGGAGCTGGACCTCAGCCGGACGGTGATCCGGGCGCCGGTGGCGGGGCGCGTGCGCTCGAAGAACGTGGACGTGGGGCAGTTCGTCACCGCGGGGGCCCCGGTGGCCACCATCTACGCCACGGACTACGTGGAGGTGCGGCTTGCGATCCCCGACGACGAGCTGGGCTTCCTCGACCTGCCCCTCTACGATCCCGCGGGCCGGCCCGCGGACCCGGAGCGCCCGGTCACCCTGAGCACCACCATCTCCGGTCGCACCTACGAGTGGAAGGCGCGCATCGTGCGGTCCGAGCCCGAGGTGGACTCGAGAACGCGGGTGGCCCACGTGCGGGCCCGGGTGGAGCATCCCTACCGCGAGACGGTGCCCGGCCGCCCGCCGCTCATGGTGGGCATGTACGTGAGGGCCCGCATCCCGGGGCGCACGGTGGAGGGGGTGATGGTCCTCCCCCGGGCGGCGGTGCGGCCCGGCGGTGAGGTCCTGGTGGTGGACGGGGAGGACCGCCTGCACCGCCGGCGGGTGGAGGTGCTCCGGGCCGGCGAGAAGGGGGCGATCCTCCGGGCCGGCCTCCGGAAGGGGGAGCGGGTGTGCCTCACCGCGGTGGATCCCGTGGTGGAGGGCATGGCGGTCCGGGTGATGGGGGAGGATCGGCCGTGAGGGGACTTCTGGACTGGTTCGTGGAGAACCCCGTGGCCGCGAACCTCCTCATGGTGTTCGTCATCGTGGGGGGGCTGCTCACGATGGGCGACCTCAAGCAGGAGGTCTTCCCGGACGTGGCGCCGGACTACGTGATCGTCACCGTGGTCTACCCCGGCGCCACCCCCGAGGAGGTGGAGGAGGGCATCTGCCTGAAGGTGGAGGAGGTGATCGAGGGGCTCGAGGGGGTCAAGCGGATCACCTCCACCGCGGACGAGAGCCTGGGCACGGTGATGGCGGAGCTCTACGAGGACGCGGACAAGGGCCGGGTCCTCGACGACATCAAGACCCACGTGGACGCCATCTCCACCTTCCCCGCCCAGGCCGAGAAGCCGGTCATCCAGGAAGCCAAGTCCCCGAACATGGTGATGAACGTGGTGGTCTCGGGGGAGACGGACGAGATCACCCTGAACCGCCTCGTGCGGGAGGTGCGGGACGAGCTCGCGGCCCTGCCCGGGATCAGCCGGGTGGAGCTGGCGGCCGCGAACCGGTACGAGATCTCCATCGAGATCTCCGAGGACGCCCTCCGGCGCTACGGCCTGACCTTCGACGAGGTGGCGCGGGCGATCCGCCAGAACTCGCTGAACCTCTACGGCGGCACCATCCTCGCCCGGGACGGGGACATCGTCCTGCGCACGGACGCCCAGGCCTACCACGGCCCGGAGTTCGAGAGGATCCTCCTCCTCACCGCGCCGGACGGGACCCGCCTGACGCTGGGGGACGTGGCGCGCGTGGTGGACGGTTTCAAGGACCAGGAGCAGGGGTCCCGGTACGACGGGAAGCCCGCCGCCACCCTCACCGTGTTCCGGGTGGGGGACCAGAGCGCGCCGGAGGTGGCGCGCGCGGTGAGGACCTACCTGGAGAAGAAGCGCCGCGAGCTGCCGGAGGGCATCTCCCTCACGATCTCCAAGGACTGGTCGGTGCTCCTGCACCAGCGCCTGGACCTCCTCCTCCGGAACGGCCGGTTCGGCCTCATCCTCATCTTCGCCCTGCTCGTGCTCTTCTTGCGCACGCGGGTGGCGTTCTGGGTGGCGGCGGGGATCCCCACCGCCATGCTGGGCGCGGTCTGGCTGCTTCCCCTGACCGGGGCCACCATCAACATGCTCTCCCTCTTCGGGTTCATCCTGGTGCTGGGGATCCTGGTGGACGACGGGATCGTGGTGGGGGAGAACATCTACCACCACGCGCGCCGGGGGGAGTCGGGGCCGGAGGCGGCGCGGAAGGGGGTCCGGGAGGTCTTCCTGCCCGTGGTGTTCTCCGTGCTCACCACGATCGCCGCCTTCATCCCCATGCTGAAGCTGCCCGGCATCATGGGGAAGTTCGCCCGGGTGATCCCCATCGTGGTGGTCTGCTCGCTGACCTTCTCCCTGGTGGAGGCCCTGCTCATCCTCCCGCACCACCTCTCCCACATGAAGCCGCCGGGGAAGGGCCGCCGGCCCCCGTGGATCCTCCGGCCCTGGCAGGCCTTCACCGGCTTCTTCTCCCACGGGCTCGAGGCCTTCGTCCGGCGGATCTACCGGCCCTTCCTCCTGGCCGCCCTGCGCTGGCGCTACCTGACCTTCGCCGTGGGCGGGGCGGTGCTCCTCCTCGCGGTGGCCCTGCTCAAGGGGGGCTGGATCAAGTTCACGTTCTTCCCGCCCGTGGAAGGGGACCAGGTGGTGGTCTCCCTGACCATGGCGGAGGGGACCTCCTTCGAGGAGACGAAGGCGGCCATGGTGAGGATCGAGGCCGCGGCCCGGGCCGTCCGCGGGAAGTACGACCGGGACCCCGACCATCCCGCGGTGAAGCACGTGCTCGTCTCCGTGGGCAGCCAGCCCCGGGCCGCGGAGCGGAACTGGCAGAAGGGGGGCGGGGCGCCGAGGCGGTCGAACCTGGGGGAGGTCTTCCTCGAGCTCCATCCGCCGGAGATCCGCGGGGCGGTGACGGCCACGGAGATCATGCGGGACCTGCGGAAGCGGGTGGGGGAGATCCCGGGGGCCCGGGAGCTCACCTACGAGGTGGACATCCACGCCGGGGAGCCGCCCATCAGCGTCCGCCTCTCGGGGGCCAGGCTCGAGGACCTCGGGGCCGCCGCGCGCCGGGTGAAGGAGTGGCTCGCCGGCGTCGACGGCACCTACGACATCGCGGACGACCTCCTCACCGGGAAGCGGGAGATGCGGATCGACGTGAATCCCCACGGGGAAGCGCTGGGCATCACCCGGGGGGAGCTCGCCCGCCAGGTCCGGCAGGCCTTCTACGGGGAAGAGGCGGAGCGGATCCAGCGCGGGCGGGACGACGTGAAGGTGATGGTCCGGTACCCGAAGGACCGGCGGCGGACGCTGGCCGCGGTGGAGAGGATGATGATCCGGCGGCCGGGAGGCGTGGAGATCCCCTTCAGCTCCGTGGCCACCGTCACGCCCACCACCGCTCCCTCCGCGATCCACCGGGCCGACGGGCGGAGGGCGGTGACGGTGCGGTCCGATCTCGATCTCGCGGTGGCGAACGCCAACGAGATCGTGGCCCGGATGAAGAGCGAGCTGCTCCCCGAGCTGGCCGCGGACTACCCCGGCCTCAGCTGGACGTTCGAGGGGGAGCAGCGGCAGCAGGCGGAGACGATGGGGGGGATCCGCAAGGGATCCATCATCGCCGGCCTCCTCATCTACACGCTGCTGGCCCTGATGTTCGGATCGTTCCTCCAGCCGGTCATCGTGTCCCTGGCCATCCCCTTCGGGCTGGTGGGGGCCCTGCTCGGCCACCTGCTCCTGGGCATGGACCTCACCGTCCTGTCCATCATCGGGCTCCTGGCGGTGGCGGGGGTGGCGGTGAACGACAGCATGATCCTCATCGACTTCGCGAACCGGGCGCGGAAGGCGGGCTCCTCCGCGTGGGAGGCGATCTGCGAGGCCGGGCCCCGTCGTTTCCGGCCGATCCTGCTCACCTCCCTCACCACCTTCGCGGGGCTGGCGCCCCTCATCTTCGAGAAGAGCATGCAGGCGCAGTTCCTCATCCCCATGGCGATCTCCCTCTCCTTCGGGGTCATGTTCTCCACCCTGGTGATCCTGATCTACGTCCCCGCCATCTACCTGATCCTGGAAGACGTGCGCAAAGCGTTCCAATAGGTGTCAGGGCAAACCTGCCGGAACTCGGCCCCATGGGCGGCCCGGGGCCGATTCGCCTCACGGGAGGCCGGATTCGCGAGACCAAACCGCCTTTCGCGCGACCTCTGTCATGGAGGTGCGCATGCCCCGCAGAAGCCGAGAAGACGAGCCCGGCTGTTTTCTCCACATCTTCAACCGAGGTCTGGCCAAACGCAGCGTCTTCGAGAATCGTGCCGACGTCCGGTACTTCCTGTCGCGTCTGGCCAGGGAGCACCGGCGGGGGCGCCTGCTGGTGCACGCCTATGCGATCCTCGGGAACCACTTCCACATTCTCGCCGAGAGTCCGGTGGCCGCCGCATCGGAGGCCATGCGGGTCATCCAGAACGAGTACGTTCGTCGGTTCAACCGGCTCCGTGGGAGGGACGGTCCCCTCTTTCGCGGGCGGTTCGGATCGCGGCGAGTGAAGTCGGACTGTTACTGGTGGACCTTGATCCGCTACATCGAGCTGAACGCGGCGGACGCGCGGCTCGTCGCGGGACATGACGTCTACCCGTACGCCAGCGCAGCTCACTACCTCCGGCGGGAGGGGCCGCCGTGGCTCACCCGCACTCGCGTCGAGGCCATGCTGCTGGAAGGCACGGGCTTGTCCGAGTACCGGCCCGAGCTCTATGCGCGATTGCTTGACGTCCCTCTCGACCGGGCCGAGGCCGAACTCGTGGATCTTCGGATGCGGGGCGGTCCCGAGCAGGACGACCCGCTGGACCGGCTTTGGAATGGCGGTCCACCACAGGTCCGCGAGTGGATGCTCGAACGGGCTACGAAGGCCGACGGGACGCGGCCGGGCATCCCGATCCTGTCCCCCAGTCTCCTTGACGAGGTGATCGCACGGGTTCGGGAGACGGACCCGGGGTGGACCGTGAAACCCCGTCGCCAGAGAAGGGATGCCTGGGGCCTGCTTCATTGCGGTCTGCTCCGGGAGGCGTGCGGGCTGAGCTTCCCGGAGATCGGCTTCCGGCTCGGCGTGAGCACCCACAGTGCCGAGAGCCGGCTGCGGGATCACTGGAAGCTGGTGACCGAGAACGAGGGTTACGCGGTGCGCGTGACGGAAGTGTTCGCCGCCGCCTTCGCAGGTCTCCGGACGGCGAGACCGCAGACCCCGAGTTGGTGCAGGTTTGCCCTGACACCCGGGTAGAATACGCTCGTGTCGGAACCTCGTTTCCTGACCTGGAGCCGGCGAGAGGAAGCCTGGCGGCGCTTCCGGAAGTGGACGCCTCCCTCCTCCGTGGTGGAGCGCGCCACGCGGCTGGCCTGGCTGGAGGATGCGATGCGCCTGGCCCGCCGGCGGGGCGCGCCGGCCGAGGACCCGGTCGATGCGCAGGCCCTCCGGGCCCGGCGCCGGCGGCTGCGGCGAGCGCTCGCGAGGCTCCGTGGCTGACGCGGGGCCACTGGAGCGAACCCTTGCGGAGGTGACCTCCGCCCTCGACCGGGCCGGGATCCCCTACATGGTGGTCGGCGGCCTCGCGGTTCTCGTGCACGGGATTCCCCGGCTCACCCGGGACATCGACATCACGATCTCGCTGGCTCCGGACGAGATGCCCCGCCTGCTGGCCGCGCTGGGCCCGGGCTTCCGTCCGCTCGTGAAGGACCCGGCCGCCTTCGTGGAAGAGACCCATGTGCTCCCTGTCGAGGGAGCGGCCGGAACGCGGGTGGATCTCATCTTCGCCGGACTCCCCTTCGAGGAGGAGGCCATCCGGCGGGCCGGGATGGAGCGGTTGGGGGAGGTGGAGGTCCGCGTGTGCACGCCCGAGGATCTCGTCATCCTGAAGATCGTCTCGGAGCGCAGCCGGGATCGAGAGGACGTCGCCGGGATCCTGGAACGGAGCGGGGACCGGATGGACCTGCGCCGCCTCGACCGGGTGGTCGAGGCCCTGTCCGGGGATCTGGAAGACCCGGACATGCTGAAGTACTGGAGGAGCTTGCGCGCACCTTCCTGAGCCGGGCCGCGTGATGCGGAGGCGGGGTCTCGCTTGCGATCGCTCCGGATCAAGCCGTACGTAACCTGAATGAAGGACCACGCCACCGTATTCCGATCCGGTCTTCGTGACGAGGTGATCGCACGAGTCCGGGAGGCGGACCCGGGGGGGACCGTGAAACCCCGTCGCCAGAGAAGGGATGCCCGGGGCCTGCTTCACTGCGGTCTGCTGCGGGAGGCGTGGGGGCTGAGCTTCCCGGAGATCGGCTTCCGGCTCGGCGTGAGCACCCACAGTGCCGAGAGCCGGCTGCGGGATCACTGGAAGCTGGTGACCGAGAACGAGGGTTACGCGGTGCGCGTGACGGAAGTGTTCGCCGCCGCCTTCGCAGGTCTCCGGACGGCGAGACCGCAGACCCCGAGTTGGGGCAGGTTTGCCCTGACACGGTGGGGCGAGAGATGGGAATCGAACCCACGACCTCCTGAGCCACAGTCAGGCGCTCTAACCGGCTGAGCTACTCCCGCCACCGCTTTCGACTCTCGTTCGGGCCCGGCTGGCACGCCGGGAAGGACTCGAACCCTCGACCTGCGGATTAGAAATCCGCTGCTCTATCCACCTGAGCTACCGGCGCGCGGCCGATCCCGTCCCCGCCGGGGCAGTGGTGGTCGGGGCGAGAGGATTTGAACCTCCGGCCTCCTGGACCCAAACCAGGCGCTCTCCCAGACTGAGCTACGCCCCGACGGGCGCGACCCGGGTACCGTCGGATCCGACGCGAGCGCCGCGGTCCCCGGTCCCGAACGGTCGAATTCTAGTGAGGCCCGCCTCCCCGGCAAGCAAAAAGGGCCTCGGGGCGAGGGCCGCGCGGATTGGCCTTCCGGGCCTTTCCGGGGGCTCCTATCATTCGGTGCAACCGGGGGATGGGACGGCGGTTCAGGGAGGTGGCGATGAAGGTCCTGGTGGTGGGCGGCGGCGGCCGCGAGCACGCCCTGGTGAAGAAGATCGCGGCCTCGCCGCGCGTGGAGAAGGTCTACTGCGCCCCGGGGAACGCGGGCATGGCCGGCGAGGCGGAACTCGTGGACCTCGCCGCGGGCGACATCGAGGGGCTGGTCCGTTTCGCCGGAGAGCACTACGTCGATCTCACCGTGGTGGGGCCGGAGGCCCCCCTCTGCGCGGGCATCGTGGACCGCTTCCAGGACGAGGGGCTCCGCATCTTCGGGCCCTCCCGGGCCGGGGCCGAGCTGGAGGGCTCGAAGGCCTTCGCCAAGAGCCTGATGCAGAAGCACATGATCCCCACCGCCTCCTTCCGCACCTTCCAGGACCCGCACGACGCCCGGACCTACCTTCGATCCGTCATCGACTGGCCGGTGGTGCTCAAGGCGGACGGACTGGCGGCGGGCAAGGGCGTCATCGTCTGCGAGGACCTGGGCCGGGCGGACGAGGCGGTGACCGCCATCATGGAGGAGAGGAAGTTCGGGGCGGCGGGGACGAAGCTCGTGGTGGAGGAGTTCCTGCAGGGCGAGGAAGCCTCGATCCTGGCCCTCACCGACGGCCGGACGATCGTGGTCCTCGAGCCCAGCCAGGACCACAAGGCGATCCTGGAGGGGGACCGGGGG
>JAOZQC010000566.1 GCA_029932425.1 Planctomycetota bacterium
TCGCCCTGGAACCGGAGGGCGATCTCGAGGACGTGGGCCTTCTGCTTGGTGACCAGGGCGTCCCGGATCACCGCGAGCTTCGCCTCGCGATCCGCGGTCATCGTCCCGCCTCCCTCGCGGCCCGCTCCGCGTCGTCGAGAACCCGCGCCGCCCGATCTCCCAGGGCGAGGATGGCGGGGAGCCCCGCCCCCGGCGCGCGCATCGCCCGCAGGAGCTCCGCGTGGGCCCCGGGAAGCTCCGCGTAGGCGCGGTCCAGGGACCGGAGCGCGGCGAGGCGCGCGAGGTGCCGGTGGTCGAGGGCGAGGAGGGCTCTCGCCGCGGCGCGCACCGTCGCCTCCCGGGCGGGGCCGCGCCCCGTCACCGTCCTCCGGAGGAGGCGCTGGCTCTCCTCGTCGTACTCCTGGGCCGCGCGGGCGGCCTCGATCCGGACGGCCCGGCGCATGAGGGCCGCGAACGATTCCACCGTTCCCTGGTTCGACCGGAGCGCGGCCTCGAGGTCCGACGTCCGCCCCCCGGCCAGGTAGCGCCGCGCGGCCTCCGCGGCCGCCGCGGAGAAGAGGGCCGCGGAGGGGGGAGGAGAGTCCTTGCCGGCCAGCCTCCGGGCCGCGGCGGCGATGCCCGCGTTGAGCCCGGACGCCGCCCGGTCGAAGGTCCCGGGGGAGAGGAGGTCGGGGTCCGCCAGGCGCGAGAGGAGCTCCGCGTAGGTCCGGAGCGCCTCCGCGGCCCGCCTCGCCCCCTCGTCCATTCCCTCCCCCCGGAGGAAGGCGGGGCTCCGCTCCGTGCCGGGAGCGAAGGGGTTCCGGGGATCGACGGCCAGCCGGAGACGCTCCAGCCTCGAGGGGTCGCCCGCCTCCGCCGCCGCCACGGCCTCCCGCACGAACCGCTCCTCGGCGGGACCGCGATCCGCGCGGAACGCCCGGTCGGTGCCCCGCGCGAGCTGCCGCACGGAGCTCGAGAAGGCCGCGACCGGCCGGGGATCCACCGCGGCGCAGGCCGCGAGAGGGAGCAGGAGCAGAAGGAGGCCCGAGGAACGCCGCATGTCTTCCCTCCCCGCGGTCCGCGGAGGGAGCCGGGTACCGCCCGGCCCCGCGTTCCCGGCATGGAGACACCCCATCCCGGCGGCCGGATTGTCGGCGCGCGGCGGGGACCGTGTCAAGGGCGAGGGGCGGGGAGGGAAGGCTCGCCCGGGGGGAGAGAGGGCGCTTCCCGGAGAGCCCGGGCACACCGGCGCGCAGCGCTCCCGTCTTCCTTCGGGGGAGGGTCTCGGGCGGCCCCCGGGAGGGCTACTCCTCGGCGTCCTCCATCTCGTGGTAGGTGTCCTTGTACTTGCGGCGGAACTTCTCCACCCGGCCCGCGGTGTCCACGAACTTCTGGCGGCCCGTGTAGAAGGGGTGGGAGGCGCTGCTGATGTCCACGTTGTAGAGGGGGTACTCCTTCCCATCCTCCCAGACGATGGTCTCGCTCGTCTTGATCGTGGAGCGCGTCAGGAACGCGAAGTTCGCCGAGCGGTCCTGGAAGACCACCGGCCGGTAGTTCTTGGGGTGGATGCCCTTCTTCATCGCGGGTACTCCGTTCTCTGGTGCAAGCCGCCGAGTATAGCCGGGGCCCGGCGTGCGCCAAGCACTTCCCGCCGGGAAACCGCGGCCGGGGGTCCCCCTCACCCCGCCGGCGCGGGGGCCTCCTCGCCGAGCCTTCCCGCCTCGAGGCGGCCCACCACCACCGCCCCCACCGCGTCGCCCAGCACGTTGGTCGACGTCCGGAACATGTCGAGGAGAGCGTCCACGGCGAAGATCAGGGGGATGTAGTAGATGGGGAGGTTCACCGCGCTCGCCACGAGCACCATGGTCACGAGCCCCGCATCGGGCACCGCGGCCGCGCCCACCGAGGCAAGCACCGCGGTGATGAAGATGACCAGCGTGATCCCCATCGTCATCTGGATCGGGACGTCGGCCAGGCCGCCGTAGATCTGGATGAGGAAGATCACCGCCACTCCCTCGTAGAGGGCGGTGCCGTCCATGTTCATGGTGGCGCCGAGCGGAAGGCTGAAGTTGGCCACCTTCGGGGAGACGCGGAGCTTCTCCGTCACGTTCTCGATGGTGACGGGGAGGGTGGCGGCGCTGGAGCGCGTGGAGAAGGCGATCATCCAGGCTTCGCGGATGCCCCGCCAGAGCCGGAGAGGCCCCACGCGCCCGATCCCCGCCGAGATCGCCACCAGGACCGCCACGTGGACCAGGATGGCCCCCACCACGGTGGCGCAGTACCAGCCGAGGGTCTCGAACACCTCCGGCCCGTGCTGCGCCGTGAGCCGGGCGATGATGCAGGCGATGGCCAGGGGGGCGATGGCCATGAGCCAGTGGGTGATCTGCATGATCACGTCGGAGAGCCCCTGGAAGAAGGAGACCACGTGGTCCGCGCGGCGCCCCACCACGGTGCAGGCGATCCCCAGGAGCAACGCGAAGAAGATGATCCCCAGCGAGTTCGGCGGAGACCTCGCCAGCGAGGTGAAGGGGTTCGTGAGGATCGGCTTGATCACGTCGTCCCGGAAGAGGTCGCCCGCCGTCCGCTCCCGGGAGCCCGCGAGCCGGGAGTACCGGGA